>JASFUJ010000248.1:0-5747 GCA_050050355.1 Acidobacteriota bacterium | reverse complement strand
CACCAGGACCTGGAGGAGGCCGTCAACCTGCTGTCAGCGTTCCCAGGCATCGGATCACCCTATGGGCATTCGCCGATCCCCGGCGTTCGCCGCCTCTATCTCGAGCGATTGACTTCCCACATCTACTACACCTACGACGACCAGGAGGTCGTAATCCGAGCCCTCTGGCACGCACGCCGTGGATCGGGACCCGACTTCGGTACCTTCGGCTGACGGTCGGAGATCCGAGACGAGGAGCGCGGCGGCCCCTTCGTTCTCACCGGAAGTTCGGATCGGCGACGATGCGGAGCCACCGGGCGTCTCCCCGAAGGAGCTTCGCGAGTTCCTCGACGACCTGGTCCGTCGGCTCACGCGTCGGGCGTTGCCCTCCGAGGACCATGCCCGATGATCTCCAGGCTCAGGCGAGGACTGGGAAGAGCGTGATTCGCGCTGATGTGGCCTCCAGGGTCGACCTCTCGACGCATGCGGTAAGAGCCCGCGATGGCCGATCCGGAACAGACACCGCCGGGCATCCCCACCCCCTCCACCGGTGCCGAGGACACGCCGCCCGAGGTGTGGAGGATGATCTCGACCACTTCGCCCTGCCCGAACGCGGTGAACGCCCGGACAACGTCCGCCTGCGACCCCCTGGGGACCGGTTTTCCGTCCAGGGTGAGGAGCACGTCTCCGAGGCGGACTCCCGCCTCGTCCGCCGGGCCTCCAGGAGTCACCGCCCGTACTTCGACGTGCTCCTCGGTGAGCACGGGGGTCAGCCCGAAGAAGCCTCGCGGGGGGCCGTCCGCTCTCGCCGACGGGGCGAGAGCGAGCTGGGCGCAACAGCACAGGACCAGGGTCCACCCGGCCCTCGTGCAACAGGTCCGATCTGGAGATGGAACCATGCTCACTCCTCCGAGAGATCGATCTCGGTCCGCGCGCCGGGGAACACCGTGGTGCTCCAGCAGGGTCGGTCGCCGAGGCAGAATTCATAGGAGCCGGGAGACAGGCCCGAAATCGTGATGCTCTCCCCGAACGAGATCCCGCCGGGCAGCAGACTCGAGAGCAGGCGGAGAGGGACGACACCGTGCCGATCCGAGCTCAACCACCCCCGGTCGAAGGCATCCACCCGGAGCTGCGTCAGGGCGAGATCTCCCGCCGCTGGCACCAGCGACACGGCGACCTTCCTGCCCGCATTCCCCGGGACTCCGGCGTCGAAGCCTTGCAGCACGGCGCCATATCCGGAAGCCAGCACGATCAAGGTTCCGGATCGGCGGCGTCCGAGCTCGAGGGAAAGGACACCGCCGGGGCCGGTGACCCCACGCTTGGACAGGCCAGCGTCGACGAGGGCGATCACCCGGGCTCCGCCGACCGGCTGTCCCGCCGCCGTGACCCGGACCGTGATCGGCGACTTCTCCTCCAGGACGAGCTCGATCGGCTGCGCGTCGGCTCCTTCCCGGAGGCTCATCGTCCGCCAGCTCGATTCGCACGGAGGGTCTCGGAGCACGGCCCCGACCTCCACCTGACCGGGTTCGATCCCACGGATCTCGAACCGACCCGCCTCGTCGGTCCAGATCTGAGCCTGCCGCCCCCGAGAGCGGACCGGGCCGGCGGCACGGGTCACGAGCACGAGCGCACCGTCCTGAGGACGCTTGACCGACCCCCCGGTCAGGAGCGGCTCCTCGCGAACCACTCGGCCCTGGAGCAGGGTGTCCGGGATCACCACGTCGACCAACGCCTCCCCGGAAGGACCCTCTTCGACTTCGATCGGAGGAACCCGAATCGCCCCGGGGGTTCCGCCGCACTGGTCACAGCCCAGCTCATCCAGGGTGACCTCCACCTGCCAGAGACCCTCGCCTGGCAGGAGACCTCTGAACCGTCCATGCCGGTCCGTGCCGCTCACCACCGCCTTCCACAGACCGTTCATCCGGTACCTCCTTGCCCAGACGTCTTCGTTCCGGTTCGACCAGGCTTTTGTATCGCAGCGTCAGCAATGCTTAAACACCCAAGAGAAGGGGGCCGTCACCACCCTGAAGTAGGGGTGAGGCGCAAGGGCAAGCGCCTCCCGGCCGGCGCCGTGTGGATCGCCGCCCATGCCACGGCGATCGCACGATCTCGCCTCCACGACGGTGGCGCCCCCGAACGGCCGTCGAGTCCCCTACGGGAACTCGACCCGCAGGTTCGTGATGTAGCTGGCGAGCCAGGGGGTCATGCCGCGGAACCCGTTCGGGTGGGTCAGCCAGTCGCCGGACACATCCGACGGGTCGCAGAGGAAGCAGTGCTCCCACATGGCGATGCCGATCACGTACGGCCCGTTGTCTCCGGGGTAGTCGGTCCACGCGGGCGAGCCGCTGTGACCGCCACTGATGTCGCACCCCACCCGGTAATAGGCGGGCACGCCGTCGTGGGGCCACTTGAAGCCCGTGGCGTTGCACCCGACCATCTGACCGTAGGGCTGGCCCATGACGCAGTTGACGGGAGCGTTCGGCGTGCCGCAGGCCGGATAGCCGTCGTTGTGCACGACGTGGTGGCTCTCGATGTAGCCCGAGCCGTACACCCAGTAGCCCATCCAGCCCGGCGTTCCCAGGGGGGACGCGTCCCAGGCGTCGTCCCGCAGCCGGATGATCGCCCAATCGTGCTGCGAGCACGGGTCCCACCGGCGGTTGGTGTGGCAGTCGTTGTCCACCCAGTGCCACGAGTACCAGTATCCGTCGCTCTGAGCCGACCCGAACGGCATCCACGGGCCGGAGCGACGCGCACGGTAGGTGTGGACGTTGTAGCTGAGGTCGGGCGGGACGATGCAGTGGGCCGCCGTGAGCACCAGGCGCCGGCCGATGAGCGCGCCGGAGCAGTTCCCCCCGTTGAGCTCTCCGATCCGCATCAGGACGCGGTGGTTCACCGGATAGGTGGTGCTGATCGGCTTTTGCACGCGGCTGTCGAAGTTGTTCGACCACCCGGCGCGCCGGATGTTCGGAGGGACGTGGGCCCGGTTCGTCGGGACGCCGCCCTCGGTCGCGTCGTGGATCCCTCGTTCCAGCCCTCGTTCGGCGAGCGCCGCGAGGCGGGTCGTCTCGAGACTCAGGGCGAGCTCCCCCTCCTCGCTCGTGAAGATGACCCACTCCTGGCCGCTCACCGGACGCGCGGTCCAGCCACCCGCCTCGAGACGCTCCCGGATCTCGGTCACCGCCGCCCTGCCCGCACGCGCCTCGGGCCTGTCGCCGAGGTCTCCCGGCGGGCGCGGTAGCTCGAGGATCGCGGCCGGCTTCGAGTCGTCGACGGTCCGCAGGAGAAGCCGTTCGGCCGGAACCGGAGTGAGGCCTTGCACCAGCCGCTCTTGCGCTTCGCGGCTGGTCGGGTTCCCGGTCGTGGGCTCCCCGATCTGGCCGACGTGGCCGACGTGGCCCGTGCACCCGAAGAACGTGCCCGCCAGGGTGATGATCGCCGGGAGCTTCCACGCAAGACCGGTGCGGACCCTCCCGACGGCAGACGGGATGGAAGCACTGCCGGGGCAGTGCTCGGCGGATTCGACGGGGCGTTCGGTCACTGGCATCTCTCGGGGCATGGAACCTCCTCCGGTGGTGCTCGGGTCGCTCGGGCTCGGTCGAGCTCGATCGGGCGTTCACCGGGCGGAACGACCCGGACCGGGACTTTCCCTCAGGGGAAGGCGGGATCCGGCCGGGAGATGCCCGGATGGAGCTGGCAGGGGGCGATCAGTGCCCCGGCCCTCACTCCGCCCTCAGCGCCGTCTGCGGATCGACCTCAGCGGCGCGGCGGGCGGGGTCCAGGCTCGCCGCCACGGCGACGATCCCGAGCAGCAGGGTGACCGCGCCGAAGGTGAGCGGATCGGTCGGGCTGACGCCGTAGAGAACGGCGCGCAACACGCGGGTGACCAGCGCCGCCCCGGCCAGACCCAAGACGAGCCCGACGCTGGTGAGGCGCACGCCTTCACGGACGACCATCCGGGTGACGTCACGGCGGCTCGCCCCGATCGCCATGCGGATGCCGATCTCGTGGGTCCGCTGGCTGACGGCGAAGGCGATCAGGCCGTAGAGCCCGACCGCGGTCAGCACCAGGGCGAGCATGCCGAAGAGGCCGAACACCACGGCCCCGGAGCGCGCCAGGAGAAGCGAATTGCTGGTCGCCTGGGCGAGGGTCTCGGGGCCGGTCATGATCAGCGTCGAATCGATACGGCGCACGGCGAGACGGATCGCCCCCATCACCGCGGCCGGATCGCCGTCCACCTTGGCGACCAGGGTCGGGCTGCCGATCGGATACTGGCCGGCGGCACGGTAGAGCGCGGGTCGCGGGTCCTCGCCGAGGGTCCCGTACTTGCCGGTGGGGACCACGCCGACCACCTCGTACTCCCGCTCGCCGCCGGCGACGCGTAGCCGCTTGCCCAGGGGCGCCTCGCCGGGCCAGAACCGGCGGGCGAGCTCCTCGTTGACCACCACCACCGGCACGGCGGTGGACCGGTCCTGCCGGGTGAAGCCGCGGCCGCGCAGGACGTCGATCCCCAGGATCTCGAAGTAGCCGGGAGCGACCGTCATCGTGGCGGCCGGGTGCCAGTCTTCTTCGTCGGTCCCCCACTCGCTCTCCGGTGCCGCCCGGTGGCCGGTCCCGGACCCGGCGAGCGGCAGCCCCTCGGTCCACGAGACCGAGCGCACCCCCGGCAGCGCACCGACCTCGCCTTCCAGCCGCTCGAGCAGGGACCGGGTCTCGCTCACCCCGTACCCCTGGAGCCGCGGGTTGAAGTGGGCCACGACCACCCCGGCCGGGTCGAATCCGGGGTCGATCTCCTGGGCGTTGACCACGCTCCGCAAGGTCAGGCCGGCGGCGATCAGGAACACGACCGAGAAGGCCACCTGGACCACGACCAGCACTTGGTGGAGCCGCCGGCTGGCCCGGGCGCCGACCCCGTAGCGAAGCCATGTCGCCGGATCCAGCCGGACCGTCTGGAGCGCCGGGATCAGGCCGAAGACGACCGTGGTCAAGACGGCCACTCCGGTCGTGAAGAGGATCACCCGGCCGTCGAGGGCGAGGTCCAGGTCGAAGTCCACCGGAAACGGCAGATGGAGAAGATGGATCGAGCTCAGGAGCCGGTTGGACAGCCATGCCAGGAACAGCCCGCCGGCGCCGCCGAGAAGCGCGAGGACGAGGCTCTCGACCAGGAGCTGACGCACCAGCCGGCGGTGCCCGGCGCCGAGCGACATGCGCGTGGCGATCTCCCGCTGCCGGCCCGCCGAGCGGGCCAGGACGAGGCTCGCCACGTTGGTGCAGGCGATGAGCAGCACCAGGCCGACCAGTCCGAGCGCCATGCCCGCGGCCAGCAGGACCACCTTGCTCATGCCCGTAAGAGCTCCCATGTCGTTCGTCGGCCCCACGGTCAGCTCGCGATCGGCGTTGGTGTCCGGAAAGGTCTCGGCCAGGCGCTCTCCGATCCCGGAGATCTCCGTGCGCGCCTCTTCGATCGACGCGCCCGGCGCGAGGCGTGCCGTCGGGTACACCCAGGGGAGGTGGCGGTTGGTCATGAGGTTCCGCAGCATGGGGTGGCTCGCTCCCTCTTCGCCGCCCAAGAACGCCGCGAAGACGAGGTCGAGCCGCTCGGACGTCAGCGGCAGCCAGACGGCCGGCGGGTTGAGCGTCGAGAGTCCTTTGAAGCCCGGTTCGGCGACCCCGACGATGGTCACCGGCTGGCCGTTGATCCGCACCGTGCGGCCGATCACCGACGGGTCGGAGCCGAAGATCCGGCGCCAGGCGTCGTGGTCGAGCACCGC
>JASFUJ010000247.1:0-5748 GCA_050050355.1 Acidobacteriota bacterium | reverse complement strand
GCGTCCGGAGACGGCCGCGCGGGAGGCCGGATGAGCATCGCCGCCTTCCTGCTCCGGCACGTCCGGCGCTACGTGCCGTGGGCGGCGGTCGCCTTCGCGGCGATCCTCGTCTTCGCGGTGGCCACCGCCAGCCTGGCGCAACTGGTGGAGCCGATCTTCGGCGAGGTGCTCCAGTCCGAGGGGGGGATGGGCGGAGCCCTGTCGCTGGCCACGGGCGGCGGATCCACCGGCGGCGGAGCGGAGGACCTGGAGGCCGTTCCCGGGGACGACTCCGACCTGGTCCCCGAGTGGCTCGACCGGCTGGACCCGCAGGCCTGGTTCGCCCAGGGGTACCTGTCGCTGAAGCGGGCCTTCCGGGTGACCGGGGACCAGATCGTCTGGTTCGTCCCGGGGCTCCTGGTGGCGATCTTCCTGATCCGGGCCCTGGCCCACTTCCTGTCCGGGTACGCGTTCCAGCGGATCGGCCTCGGGGTGACCACGGACATCCGCAACGAGCTCTACGATCGGATCCTGCACCAGACGAGCCGGTTCCACTCCCTGCACCCGTCCGGCGAGCTGGTCTCCCGCGTGATCAACGACGTCGCCCTGATGCAGAACGCGGTGTCGAACCGGCTGCTCGACCTGTTCCAGCAGTCGATCACGCTGGTGCTGCTGGTGGCGCTGCTGCTCTCGACCCACCTCAAGCTGGCGGTGATCTGCCTGGTGGTGGCTCCGGTGCTGCTGATCCCGATCGTGCGCTTCGGCAAGGGGATGCGGCGCACCAGCCACCGGAGCCAGGAGCGCATGGCCGACCTGGCGTCGCTGATGGCCGAGGGGGTGCGCGGTCACCGGGTGGTCAAGGCGTTCGGCATGGAGGGGTTCGAGTACGGCCGGTTCAGCGAGGCCACGCGGCGGCACCTGAAGGTGAACCTGCGGGCCCAGGTGCTGTCGCATCTCTCGAGCCCGGTGGTCGAATCGCTGGCGGTGATCGGCTCGGCGGCGCTGCTGGTCTATGCCGGCAAGGCGATCCGGGCCGGCGAGCTGACCGCGCCGGTGCTGGTCGGCTTCCTGGCCAAGCTGCTGATGATGTACGACCCGATCCGGAAGCTGAACAAGGTCAACCTGATCCTGCAGGAGGCCCTGGCGGCGGCCCACCGGGTGGCCCGGATCCTGGCGATCCCCAACGAGGTGGAGGAGCGCTCCGGCGACCTGGAGCTGGACACGGTGCGCGAGGGGATCCACTACCGGGACGTGACCTTCGCCTACGAGGACCAGCCGGTGATCCGCTCGGTCGACCTGGAGGTGGCGGCGGGCGAGATCGTCGCCCTGGTCGGACCGTCGGGGGCGGGGAAGTCGACCCTGGTCAACCTGCTGCCCCGGTTCTTCGACCCGGAGGGGGGCGGGGTGGAGATCGACGGGGTCGACATCCGGGACCTGAAGCTGGCCAACCTGCGGTCGCTGATCGGGCTGGTGACCCAGGAGACCGTCCTGTTCAACGACACCATCCGCGCCAACATCGCCTACGGCCGGGCGGACCTGCCGCTCGAACGGGTGCGCGAGGCGGCGGCGGCGGCCTACGCCGACGAGTTCATCATGGAGCTGCCGGAGGGGTACGCCACGGTGATCGGCGAAGGCGGCCTGCGGCTCTCCGGCGGTCAGCGCCAGCGGCTGGCCATCGCCCGGGCGCTGCTCAAGAACGCCCCGATCCTGATCCTGGACGAAGCCACCTCCCACCTGGACACGGAGTCGGAGGTGCTGGTGCAGAAGGCGCTCTACAACCTGATGCAGGGGCGCACGACGCTGGTCATCGCCCACCGCCTGTCGACCGTCCAGCGGGCCGACCGGATCGTGGTGATGGAGTCCGGGAGGATCGCGGAGGAGGGCTCCCACGACGAGCTGATGGCGCTGGGAGGCTCCTACAAGCGGTTGTACGATCTGCAATTCCGCAACTGAAGGCGGGGCGAGACGAGATGACCATCCGGAGCATGACGGGGTTCGGCCGGGCGGCCGAGGAGAGCGCCCGCTTCCGCGTGCGCGTGACCCTGCGGAGCGTGAACCACCGGTTCCTGGACCTGGCGCTGCGCGTGCGCGACGAGCAGCGCCGGAGCGAGCCGGCGCTGCGGGAGCTCCTCGCCGCCCGCCTGTCGCGGGGCCGGGTCGAGGTGAACGTGGACGTGGAGCCCCTGGGCATGCCGCCCCACCGGCTGGAGATCGACCAGCAGGCCGTCCACGAGCTCACCCGGGTCCTCGACGAGCTGGTCCGGGAGGAGGTCCTGGAGCGAGGTCTGACCGCCGGCGACCTGCTCCGGATGCCGCAGATC
This sequence comes from Acidobacteriota bacterium, assembly GCA_050050355.1. Taxonomy (GTDB): domain Bacteria; phylum Acidobacteriota; class Thermoanaerobaculia; order Multivoradales; family DATKCC01; genus JASFUJ01. Next base: position 3,448 of record JASFUJ010000247.1, on the reverse strand, counting down.
GTCCAGCTCAGCGAGGAGGAGCGGCTCTGGGACGAGGAGGACGAGCGGCTCCTCCTCCGGGTGGCGGAGCGCGCCCTGGACGAGCTGATGGAGGCCCGCGGGACCGAGGGCAGGAAGCTCGAGGCGGCCCTGACCGAGCGCCTGGAGGGCCTGCGCACCGCCACCGAGACCCTGCGCGAGGCCGTGCCCCGGGCCCGGGAGGAGGCGGCGGAGGCCCTGCGCCAGCGCCTGGAGGCTCTGCTGGGCGAGCGGGAGCTGGACGAGGACCGTCTGGCCCAGGAGGTGGCCGTGCTCGCCGACAAGACCGACGTCGGGGAGGAGGTCGACCGGCTGGGCGCCCACCTGGAGCACTTCGCCGAGATCCTGGCCGGCGACGGCGCCGTGGGCAAGCGGCTCGACTTCCTCACCCAGGAGATCTTCCGCGAGCTCAACACCCTCGGCGCCAAGGGCCGCAACAGCGGGATCACCCGCATCGTCCTGGACGCCAAGGTGCTCTGCGAGCAGCTCCGGGAGCAGGTGCAAAACGTGGAGTGAGGTCGTGGCGCGGGGAGAGCGCACCGTGTGCTAGACTTCCCGATTGTGCGTGTCGCGGTCGCTCCGGCGCGGTCCGCGCACTCGAACCGTTCCCATGCACCGAGGCGAGCTCTTCATCCTGTCCGCCCCCTCCGGGGCCGGCAAGACCACGCTCATCAACAGCGTCCTCGAGGGTGCCGTGGGCCGGTTCGGCGGGCTCGCCTTCTCGGTGAGCCACACCACGCGCAAGCCCCGCCGGGGGGAGGTCCCCGGAGAGGATTACCACTTCGTGAGCCACCAGGTCTTCCAGGGCATGATGGCGAACGAGGAGTTCCTCGAGTGGGCCGAGGTGCACAACAACTACTACGGCACGTCCAACGCGGAGGTCTTTCCCCGCCTGGAGGCGGGAACCGACGTCCTCATGGACATCGACGTCCAGGGGGCCGAACGGGTGCTGGCCCGCCACCCGGAGGCCAACAGCGTGTTCATCATGCCGCCGAGCTTCGAGGCCCTGAAGCAGCGGCTGAGCTCGCGCGGGCTGGACGACCCCCAGGAGATCGCGAGACGGCTCGCGGTCTCGATCTGGGAGATCAAGCGATACCACCAATACGATCACGTGATCATCAACGACGACGCGGAGCGGGCCAGCGAGGCCCTGGCCTCCATCATCCTCGAACGCCGGTGCCGGCGGGAGCGGATGGAGGATGCGGTGCAGGAGGTCCTGCGGGACTTCCGGCGCGCGGCGCATCCGGGGGAGCTGACGCCGGTTCCGGAGAGGACTCATGGACAAGCAACCGATCAAGAGTGACGTCAGGGAGTCGATGGACAGCAAGTTCCGCTACGTGCTGGTGGTGGCGGAACGGGCCGAGCAGCTCCTGAGGGGGGCGCGGGCCAAGGTCGACCTCGGGGGAGCCAAGCCGACCCGGGTCGCCCAGGTGGAGATCGACCGCCAGCTCGTCGACTGGGACTACGGCCCGGCGCCGGTGGCGGAGATCGAGGAGGCGCTCGACGTCTCCGCCGAGGACGCCCCGGCCGAGGCGTCCGAGGAGCTCGAGGAGGGCGAAGAGCCGGCCGCGGAGGGCGAGGACGAGGAGTCCGAAGTCCACTGATGTCCGCGCCGCCTCCGGTGGACCCGGCCGCCCTGCGGGAGGCGCTGCTCTACCTCCGGGAGATGGGGTATGGGGAGCTCTACCTGCCGGCCGCCGGCGGCCCGGCCGGCCGTGGCGCGCCTCGGCCCCCGGAGCCCGCGCGCGCCGCGGCCCCGGAGCGCACCGACCCGCCGCCCCCGGCCGGCGGCGGATCGGGCTCCGGATCGGACCCCGGATCGGATCCAGCCCCGGACCCAGCTCCGGACGAGGCCCCGGACGACGCCGCGACGCGGGCCGCGCGGCTCGCCGAGCTGGCGTCCGAAGCCGCCACCTGTGAACGCTGCCGGCTCTGGCGGGACCGGCGCAGTGTCGTCTTCGGCACCGGGGACCCCGACGCCGACCTGATGTTCGTCGGCGAGGGACCGGGGGCCGAGGAGGATCGCCAGGGGTTGCCGTTCGTCGGCCCGGCGGGCGCGCTTCTGACCCGGATCATCGAGGCCATCGAGCTCACCCGCGACCGGGTCTACATCACCAACGTCGTCAAGTGCCGGCCTCCGAACAACCGGGATCCGCTCCCGGACGAGGCGGGCGCCTGCCGGGGCTACCTCGAGCGGCAGATCGACCTGATCCGCCCCAAGGTGATCGTCGCCCTCGGCCGGGTGGCGGCCCAGGCGTTGCTCGGCAACGACCTGCCGCTGGGCCGCATGCGGGGACGGTGGTCCTCGGTACGGGGCGTGCCCACCATGGTCACCTACCATCCGGCCGCCCTGCTGCGGAACCAGGCCTGGAAGCGCCCGACCTGGGAAGACATGCAGGCGGTGCGGGACCGTCTGCGCGAGCTCGCCTGAAGGTCGGGCGCTCGCTCGCCCCGTGCCCGGTTCGCGCGGGTCGCTTATGATGGTGGCCGCGACCCATGCGCAGTCGAGTGATCCATCCGAGGTCCGGTCCGCGATCGGGTGACGCCCTGATCGAGCGGGCGCGCTCGCGCCTGGCAGGGGAGCCGGGCGCCGACCCCGCCCGCCCGGACCTCGTCTGCGGCTTCCTGCCTCCCGGGGACCTGCTGCAGCCGACCCTGGACGCCATGGCGGAGGCGTGGCCGGAGAGCTTGCGGCTCGGCTGCGAGGCGGTGACGCAGTTCGCCGACGGCGCGATGACCTCCGGGGGGAGTCTGCAGCTCTTCTGGTTCGAGCACGCCGGCCACCGGGCGGAGGTGATCGCGGTCGGCGGCACGGTCGAGGCGCCCCCGGACGACCCGGCGATCGACCGGGTCGCCGCGCTCGTGGCCGAGGGCGACCCCGTGCTGATCCTCGCCGACGGCCTGCGGTTCCCGGCCGAGTCCTTCCTCGACCGGCTCCGCGCGCGGCTGGCCGGCGGCGAGAACGGCGGCGAGGCCGGTCGGTCGGAACGGACGGAGCGGGGCGCTCCACGGGTCGTCGGCGGCCTGGCCTCCCAGGCGGAGCCGATCGCCGCCCTGGGAGCGCGCGTCTTCCTGGGGCGTGACGTCCTCGAGGCCGGCTGCCTGGTGGTGGCCCTGCGCGGTCTCGCGATGGAGGTGGAGATCGTGCGCGGCTGGGATCCGGCCAGCCCGAGCTACACCGTCACCGCCGCGGAGGGCGACGTGCTCCACGCCATCGACGGCGAGCCGGCCACCGACTGGTTTCGCCGGTTCTTCACCATCGAGGGGAAGCTCGCCCCGCTGCCCGAGAGCGCGTACCGGTTCCCGCTGATCGTCGACGGTCCGAAGCCGGAGCGGCGCAACCTCTACCGGTCCATGAAGCGGTTCGACGAGCCGCCGGGGGCGGTGACCTTCTGGGGCGGGATCGAGGTGGGGGACCGGATCCGGCTCG
>JASFUJ010000246.1:0-5752 GCA_050050355.1 Acidobacteriota bacterium | reverse complement strand
CCACCATCATGGACCTGCTCACCGCCCGCGCGCCGAAGGGGGTCCTCTTCCTGGGCAAGTGCGGCGGCCTCAAGCACTCCACCGACATCGGCCACTTCATCCTGCCCATCGCCGCCATCCGCGGCGAGGGAACCAGCGCCGACTACTTCCCGCCGGAGGTGCCCGCCCTCCCCTCCTTCAAGCTCCACAAGTTCGTCTCGGAAAAGATCGTCCAGCACGGCCACGACTACCGGACCGGCGTCGTCTACACCACGAACCGGCGCCTCTGGGAGCACGACGAGCCGTTCCTGGAACGCCTCGAGCGGCTCACCTGCATCGCCATCGACATGGAGACCGCGACCCTGTTCATCGTCGGCCACCACAACTCGATCAGCCGCGGCGCGCTCCTGTTGGTCTCCGACGTGCCGGTGACCCCGGAGGGGATCAAGACCGAGGAGTCGGACCAGCAGGTGACCCGCCGGTGGACCGACGTCCACCTCCGGATCGGCATCGAGGCCATGACAGAGATCGGCGAGAAGGGCGAGCACATCAAGCACTTCCGGTACTGAGTCGACCCACCGTCCGGCCGGCTGAAGCCGGCCGCTTCGAGGGGCTTCGAGCAGCCGCCCGCAAATGGGCTGGCACTTCGCGTTCCGTAGCTCTCCAAGCAACGAATCTCTGGTTCTCGCGGGACACCGATCGGGTTTGACCCCCGGGTTTGACCCGCGATAGGGGCTGAGAGATACTCTTCAGTACGTGAGCAGAAGGGAACCTACCGCCCCATGACCGTGGCGCCCCGAATCCTGCTGATCGACGATGACCCGGACGATCGAGCCCTCGCCGCCGCCCTGCTCCGGGCCGGCCTCGGGAGCGCCGTCGTCGACGAGGTGGAGGACGGGATCGGGTTCGCGGCCCGGCTGGCGAAGGGCGGGTTCGACGCCGTGGTCACCGAGCAACGCCTCGGCTGGGGGGAGGGCCTCCGGCTGCTCTGCACGATCAAGGACTTCCACCCGAATCGACCCGTGATCCTGCTCACCGGCGACCCCGATCCGGACCTGGCCTCCCGCGCCGTGCGCTCCGGCGCCGACGGCTTCGTGCCGAAGACCAGCCGGGGCTACCTGCGGCTTTCCGAGATCGTGGGAGAGCTCCTCGAATGGCCCGTCCTCCCCCGGTCCGGCACGGCGGAGCGAACCGACGAGGCCGACCGGTCCAACCGGTCCGGCCGGGCCGACCGGGTCGACCGGGCCGACCAGGAGGACCGGCTCACCCGCGCCGTGGCCCACGACCTGCAGGAGCCGCTTCAGCTCGTCACCCGCTACGCGCGACGCCTCGACGAGCGCTTCCGGGACCGCCTGGAGGCCGACGGCGGCCGGTTCCTCGATCACCTGCTGGCGAGCGCCACGCGCATGCAGGAGATGATCGACGACCTGCTCGAGTACTCACGGCTCGGGGAGTGCGACCGGGTGGTCGAATCGGTGGACCTGGACGAGGCCTTGGAGGCCGCCCTCGACAACCTCCGGGGGCCGATCGAGGAGGCCGGCGCCCGGGTGACCCGCGATCCGCTCCCCACCGTCCGCGCCGACCGCTCCCAGATGGTGCGGTTGTTCCAGAACCTGCTCGGCAACGCGGTCAAGTTCCGCGGCGACGCGCCGCCGGAGATCCACGTGGGCGCCCGCTGCGAGAACGGCCAGTGGCTGCTGAGCGTGCGCGACAACGGCATCGGCATCCCGGCGCGCGACCGGGAACGGATCTTCGGGATGTTCCAGCGGCTCCACACCGCCGCGGAGGTGCCCGGCACCGGCGTGGGGCTGGCGCTCTGCCGGCGGATCGCCGAGGTCCATCGCGGCGGCGTCACCGTGGACTCGGAGCCCGGAGCCGGATCCACCTTCACCGTCACCCTGCCCGCGGAGGTCTCGCCGTGAGCTCCACGTCCCACGGAGCGGGCCGCGACCCGAGCCCCGACCCGATCGAGGAGTCCCCGCTGCGCCTCCTGCTGATCGAGGACAGCCGGGCGGACGCGGAGCTGATCGCAGAGTACCTCTCCGACGCGCCCCACGAGACGTTCCGGCTGACCCACGTGGAGCGGCTGGGCGAAGGGCTCGACCTGCTCCGGAACGACGGCCCGAGGGGCCCGAGTGACCGCCCGGCGGGCCCCGGGGAGCCGAATGGCCCGGAGGGGCGCCCCGCCTTCGACGTCGTGCTCCTGGACTTCAACCTTCCGGACAGCACCGGGCTGCCGACCTTCGAGACCGCCCGCGACGCCGCCGGCGGGATCCCGATCCTGGTGCTCACCAACCTGGCCGAGCGCAAGACCGCCCTGGCGGCGGTTCGGGGCGGCGCCCAGGACTACCTGGTCAAGCGGGAGGTGGACGCCCGGCTGCTCATCCGATCGATCCGCTACGCCGTCGAGCGCGAGCGCGCCGAGCGGGCGCTCCGGGAGAGCGAGGAGCGCTACGCCCTGGTGGCCCGGGGCGCCAACGACGGTCTGTGGGACTGGGACCTGGACGAGGACCGGATCTACTACTCACCCCGGTGGAAGAGCCTGCTCGGCTACGGCGAGGACGAGATCGGCTCCGCGCCCGGCGAGTGGCTGGAGCGGGTCCATCCGGACGACCGCTCCGAGCTGGACAGCGCCCTCGGCGCGCACCTGACCGCCCACCGGGAGGACGCGTCCGAGCACTTCGAGTCCGAGCACCGCATCCGCCGCGCCGACGGGGAGTATCTCTGGGTCCAGTGCCGCGGCATCGCCCTGCGCCGCGACGGCGGACGGCCCTACCGCATGGCCGGCTCGATCAACGACGTCAGCGCGCGCAAGGCGGTCGAAAAACAGCTCGTCCACGACGCCATGCACGACGCCCTCACCGGCCTGCCCAACCGGGTGCTCTTCCTCGACCGGTTGAGCCTCGGGCTGGCGCGCATCCACCGGCGGGGGGAGGGTCACTTCGCCGTCATGGTGATCGACCTGGACCGGTTCAAGAACGTCAACGACAGCCTCGGCCACCTCCAGGGCGACCGGCTGCTGGTGGACCTCTCCCGACGCCTCACGGCCGCCGTCCGCCCGGGCGACACGGTGGCGCGCCTGGGCGGCGACGAGTTCGCCCTGCTGCTCGAAGGGGTGGAGACCCCGGCCCACGCCTCCCACGTGGCGACCCGGGTCCGGAGCGTGCTCGGCGAGCCGGTGAGCGTGAGCAGGCAGGAGGTGGTGACGCCGGCGAGCATCGGCATCTCGCTGTCGGCGACCGGCTACCGGCGTCCCGAGGAGATGCTCCGGGACGCGGACATCGCCATGTACCGGGCCAAGGCGGCCGGCCGGGACCGCTACGAGGTCTTCGACCGGGAGATGCACCGCCGGGCCGTCGCCCTGCTCGAGCTCGAGAGCAACCTGCGCCGGGCGGTCGACCGGGAGGACTTCGTGATCCACTACCAGCCGATCGTCTCCTTCGAGACCGGCGAGCTGTCCAGCTTCGAGGCCCTGGTGCGCTGGCGTCATCCCGACCGGGGCCTGGTGCCGCCGGCGCGGTTCATCGCGGTGGCCGAGGAGACCGGCCTGATCGTCCCCATCGGCTGGTGGGTGCTGCGCCGCTCGATCTGCCAGGTCGCCGAGTGGAACCGTCGCTACGCGTCCAGGCCGCCCCTGTCCATCTCGTGCAACGTCTCGGGCCGGCTGGTGGCCCGGGACGACATGGTCGACCGGACCGTGGACCTGCTCCAGGAGGCCGGCCTCGACCCCTCGCTGCTGCGCCTGGAGATCACCGAGAACATCCTCATGGACCACGACGACCGCGTGCTGGAGCGCCTGGCCGAGCTCCGGGCTCTCGGCGTCCAGCTCCACATCGACGACTTCGGCACCGGCTACTCCTCGCTCTCCTACCTCCAGCGCTTCCGCTACGACACCCTCAAGATCGACCGCTCGTTCGTCAGCGCCATCGACACCGGCGGCGAGGGCAGCGCCATCGTCCGCACCATCGTCACCCTCGGCAACCAGCTCCAGATGAACGTCATCGCCGAGGGCGTCGAGACCGCGGCTCAGGCCCGCTGGCTCCGGGCCCTCCACTGCCCCCAGGGCCAGGGCTACTGGTTCGCCCGCCCCATGCCCCCCGAGACCGCCGAGCTCCTGCTGGAAAACCCCCGGGCCTGGCTGGAGCCGGCCGGGTGAGCTCGCGGAGCCGGCCCCCTCCCGCCCCCCTGTGGTAGAACCGTGCCGGAAGGAGGCCCCATGATCGAGCTGATCTGCACCAGGACCTGAAGCACGTGCCGCAAGGCGGTCGCCTTGCTCGACGAACACGGCATCGACCACCGCTACCGCGACTACCGCCGGGAGCCCCTGAGCGAAGACGAGCTCCGCCGCGTCTTCGACCTCCTCGGCGCCGCACCCGGGGAGCTCCTCCGGAAGCGGGACAAGGCCAACAAGGAGCTCCGCCTCACCGGTGACGAGCCTCCCGACGAGCTGATCCGCCACATGGCCGAGCACCCGACCCTCCTCCAGCGCCCCATCGGCCTCCGCGACGGCCGGGCCGTCCTCGGCCGCCCGGTGGAGAACCTGCTGGAGCTGCGGGACGGAGTGTGAGCGGCCGGGCGCGCGATCCGGCCGCTCGCGCTTGCTGGATGCGCGGCATGATGTCAGAATTGATGGCGTTCTCGCCATCCGTTTCGCCATGCACTTCGACTGGAGCAGATCATGCCGAGCACCCACCGCACCACCATCTCGTTGCCGACCGATCTGCTGGAGGCGGCCGACGAGGCGATCGCCCGGGGCGCCGCACGCAACCGCAACGAGCTCGTGACCCGGGCGTTGACGCACGAGCTCGCGGCGCTTCGGCGGCGACGGATCGACGAGGCCTTCGCCGGCATGGCCGACGATCCCGTCTACCGGGACGAGGCCGTGGAGATCGCCGAGGAGTTCGCCGCTGCGGATTGGGAAGCCCTCGGAGCGGCCGAGGAGGACCATTGAAACGCGGCGAGGTCCACCTTGCGCGCCTGGACCCCGTCGAAGGCTCGGAGCAGGCGGGTCGGCGCCCCGTGATTCTGGTCAGCCGCGACGCGATCAACGCGGCCAGCCCCGTCGTGGTCGTCGTACCCTGCACACACTATCGAGAAGACCGCCGGATCTATCCGAGCCAGGTCGTGCTGCGGGCACCCGAGGGAGGGCTTCGCAACGACTCGATCGCTCTCGGAGAGCAGGTGCGAGCCCTCTCCAAACGCAGGATCGTGGAGCACTGGGGCGCGCTCGGCCCCGACGCACTGAGGCGCCTCGACCGGGCCCTCTCGATCACCCTCGACCTGCCCGGCGGCGCCTGAGCGGCCGGGGCGACGACGCCGGGCGCTGATCCCGGGGAAGCACTCGCGACGCCGGACGAGCTCCGCGGCGCGACCGCGAAAATGGGCGGCACCTTCGCCGGCAGATCGGGCCGTAGGGAAAAGGACCGGGTCCGGTGTCCGGGGCGGGGGGCGAGAGGGGATGTTGTGAAGGCCGATGCTGTAGGCTGCCCGGGCACGCGCCGAGAGGTCACGATGTCCGAGCCCTCCGATCACCTGCCCGCGATCCCGTCCCTGCGCCTCCGCGTCACCCTGCGCGCCGAGGAGCCGGCCCGGCTGCCCGGGTACCAGGGCTCCATGCTCCGGGGAGCGTTCGGCCACGCGCTCCGGACGGCGGTCTGCGCCATGGGGCCGCGGCAACCCTGCGCCACCTGCTCGCTCCGGCGCGAGTGCGTCCACCCGCGGCTGTTCGAGACCCTGGTCGAGGGCGAGCCGCCGCCGTTCCTGAAGGGCCTCT
>JASFUJ010000245.1:0-5792 GCA_050050355.1 Acidobacteriota bacterium | reverse complement strand
TCAGGAGCGCCACCACGGTGAAGGTCACGGGGTCCCTCGCGCCGACGCCGAACAGCAGGTCCGAGACCGCGCGGGAGAGCCCCAGGGCGATCAGGCCGCCGACGAGAACCCCGAGGGCGGCCACCTTTACGCTCTGGCCGACGACCATGCGCACGATGCTCCAGCGCTCCGCCCCGAGCGCCATCCGGATGCCGATCTCCGTCGAGCGCTGGGTGACCGAGTACGCGACCACGCCGTATACGCCCAGGGTCACCAGGAGGAGCGCCACCAGGCCGACCGCGCCCATCAGCCAGGCGAACGAACGGCGTCCGGCCAGCGAGTCCGCCAGGATGTCCTGCATCGGCCGGAGCGCCTCGATCGGCTGATCCCCGTCGATCGACCAGACCGTGTTGCGCACGTCGCCGACCAGCCCCGACGGATCGCCGTCGGCTTCCAGGACCACGGCGAAGAAGGGGAAAGTCGCCTGGAGATAGGGCGTGTAGACGTGCTCCCGCGCCGAGGACTCGAGGCCGAGGGCCTTGACGTCGTCGACCACGCCGACCACGGTGCGCCATTCGGCGACGTTGCCCGGCCGTCCGGACAGCTTCAACCGCCTGCCGACCGGGTTCTGATCCGGCCAGTAGCGCTCGGCCAGGCTCCGGTCGACCACGGCCACGGGCGCTCCCTCGGCGTCGTCGGTCTGCCGGAAGGTGCGCCCTTGCAGCAACGGAATGTCCATGGCCTCGAAGTACCCCGGGCTCGCGGGGCGCCAGTCGACCTGCGGCTTGGTCTCGCCCGGGTCGAGCGTGTGGCCTTCGAGCTCCGTGTCCACCGCGAAGCGCCGGCTCCCCAGGGGCAGCTCGTTGACCGTGCCCACCGCCTCGACGCCGGGGACCGAGCCCAGGCGCTCGAGCAGCTCGGAGTAGAAGCCGGCGTACAGGTGGCGCTCCGGGTACTTCTGGGGCGAGAGGAAGATCTGGAAGGTCAGGACGTCCTCGGCGTCGAAGCCCGGGTGCACCTGGCGGAGCTCGAGATAGCTCCGGATCATCAGGCCGGCACCGACCAGCGCCAGCGTGGCGACCGCCACTTCGGCGAGGACCAGGGCGCCGCGCAGGCGCCGTCCCGCCGAGCCCGCCGAGGCCCGGCCGTCCTCCCCTTCCTTGAACGTGGACTGGAGGTCCGGCCGCGACGCCTTGAGCGCCGGCACCAATCCGGCGACGAGCCCCACCAGCACCGAGACGCCGACGGTGAATCCGAGCACCCTGAGATCCACCGAGACGGTCTCGAGCCGGGGGATCGCCTCCGGGTTGATCCGGGTGAACGCCCGCACTCCCCACGCCGCGAGCAGCAGGCCCGCGCCGCCGCCGAGGAGGGCCAGGGTCAGGCTCTCGGCGAGCAGCCCCCGGATCAGCTGGAGGCGGGTCGCCCCCAGGGCCGAGCGCAGGGCGAGCTCGCGGCTCCGCACCGTGGCCTGGGCCAGCATCAGGTTGATCACGTTGACGCACGCGATGAGCAGGACCAGCCCCGCCAACCCGAACAGGGCGAACAGCTTGCCCCCCACGTCGCCGAGCACCTCGTCCGAGATCGGGACCAGGCGCAGACCGAAGCCGCTCTCGCTCGGGTAGATATCGGGGTGGGCGCGCTCGAAGCGCCGGGCGAGCGTGTCCATCTCGGCTCGGGCCGTGGCCGGGTCCACCCCCGGGGCGAGCCGTGCGAGGACCGACAGGCCCCGGAAGTCCCGCGGCGGGAGCTTGCTCCGATCCAGGACGAGTGGCACCCAGATCTCGTACGGCTGGCCCAGGCCCAGGCGAAACCCCCGGGGCATCACTCCGATGACGGTGTACGGCAGGTCGTTGAGCCGGATCTGCTCGCCGATCACTCCGGCGTCGCCCCCGAAGCTGCGGCGCCACAGTCCGTGGCTCAGCACCACCACCCGATCCCTGCCCTCCTGGACCTCCTCCGGGCCGAAGGCGCGGCCGAGGGCGGGCTCCACCCCGAGGACCGAGAACAGGCCGGCTGACGCCCGCGCGGCCAGCAGCCGCTCGGGGCGGTCCTGCCCGGTGAAGTTGAGGTAGGCGGACCGGAACGCTCCGAAACCGTCGAAGGACCGGGTGAGCTCCTGGTAGTCGAGGAGCTCGCGCCCGGACGCCGGCTGGCGCTCCAGGTCGAGGGACCGGACCTCGCCCCAGACCGCCACGATCCGGTCCGGATCGCGGAAGGGGAGGTCGCGGAGCAGGATCCCGTCGACCAGGCTGAAGACCGCGGTGGTGGCTCCGATGCCGAGCGCCAGACAGAGGACGACGGCGATCGTCACGCCCGGACGTCTGCCGAGGCGGCGAAGGGATGTACGTACGTCGCGCAGCTTCATGGCTCCAATCCAGACTTTCAGCGCAGCCCCATCACTGCGCTGTCCCGAGGGCCGCCGATACCCGCACGCCCTACCGGCCCCGGGGAGGAGAGGAGCGCGAGAGAACGTTTTGTGGTTATTAAGAATTCAGATCACCGCGGCGAAACGACCTCTCTTTTTTAGTGCGCCGGGTCGGCAAAGCGGGACAGGTCGAGAAGGTCTTCATGCGAAGTCCTCGTCCCGGTGAGGCCCGGACACTGCACTACTAGAACGAACAGCAGTCTCCGTCTGGGGGCGGGGTGAAAACACCCCATCTCTCATTTATACGAAGTCAATGAAAAAAATGATTTGGAGGAACGTCATGAAACGAGCTGCGCTCGCTCTCCGCACGGCCCTAGGGACCGGGCTGATCGCCTTGATCGCATGGAGTCCGGCGGTCGCCGACGGCGGGGTCACCTTCACCGACATCGCCGAGGGCGGCGGCGCGGGGATCACCTTCTCCCGCACCGCCTCGCCGCGCGACGCGATCCGCTCCGACATCCTCAACGGGACGCCGATCTCGGTCGGGAGCTTCCTACTCAACGCGCGGGCCAGCAGCCCGCAGAAGGCGCACGGCGGCCCCGGGATCGCCGTCTTCGACTACGACAACGACGGCGACCTGGACATCTACGTGACGAACGGTCCCGGCTCGGCCAACAGCCTGTACGCCAGCCAGCTCGCCGACAGCGGCAGCATGACCTTCGTCGACCAGGGCACGGCCGCCGGCGTCGGTGCCACGTCCCAGGACAGCTCCGGCGTCTGCTACGGGGACATCGACAACGACGGTGACCACGATCTCTACGTGCTCGGCACCGGCGAGTCGAACCTGCTGTTCGAGAACAACGGTGACGGGACCTTCACCGACATCACGACGTACTCCGGCGCCGGCGGGCAGGACCGCCACCCGGTCGCCTGCTCCTTCGGCGACGTGGACAACGACGGTCTGCTGGACCTGGTGGTGGCCAACACCTACGGCGGCTGCGACAACCCGCTCAATCCGCTGACCGGCGAGAACGTGCCCTGCACCTGGACCGGTGATCCGGACGATCCGGCCCAGACCGGCTGGGAGCACCGTCAGCCGGTGTTCGGTGCGTCGGACACCTACAGCCTGATGGAGCACAACATTCTCCTGGTCAACCAGGGCGGCAACCAGTTCGTGGACGACAGCGCCGCCTCCGGCATCGAGAGCGTCTCCGGCATGTCCGGCCCGGGCCTGAGCGGGGCCGCGTTCACCTGGGCCATCGCCATGTACGACTACGACGGCGACGGCAACATCGACATCCACAGCGCCGACAACCTCGGCTCCGCCGCCGACCCGGTCGGCCTGCACCGGATGTACAACAACGACGGCCTCGGCAACTTCACCGAGAAGACCGGCGCCCTGAACCTCGACACCGAGCCGGGCGGCTGGATGGGCGTCGCGCCGGCCGACTTCAACTGCGACGGCACGATGGACTTCTTCGCCACCAACCTGGGCAGCTACCTGGGGGGCCCGACGTTCACCTCCCGCTGGTACTTCCAGGACTCGGACGGCACGTACTACGCTCCGGGCGTCGGCGACCTGCTCCGGACCCCGTTCGGCTGGGGCACCTCGGCGTTCGACTACGACAACGACGGGGACGACGACATCATCTACCACGGGTCGGTGGACATCCTGAACCTGGTGATGGCGGACAACCCGGGCACCCTGCTGCGCAACGATGGCGAGTGCAGCGGGACCTTCAGCTACGACGACCAGGCGATCCAGAGGGACCACCTTCTGCGCACCGTCCACGGCGTGGCCACCGGCGATCTGAACGACGACGGCTTCTTCGACATGCTGTCGGTCTCCAGCATCAACATCGTGCCGACGCCGACCTACCTGCCCGCCTGGCTGCTCGCGGGCGGCCCGATCGGCTCGCCCTTCGACGACGTCTCCAGGTTCCAGAACGTGCTGACGTCGCGGGCCATGCCGGGCTTCGTGGTGCCGGTCTCCCCGTTCCCGGGGTTCCCCGACGGTGACCTGTCGGTGGAGATCAACAGCGCCGACAACGGCAACGGCTGGGCCAAGGTCCGCCTGCTCGGCAGCGCCGGCACGCTCGCCGGCGGCACGGTCAACCGGGACGGCATCGGCGCCACGGTCCAGTTCACGCCGGACGGCGGCAACACCCAGTCGCTGCCGGTCCTCGGCGGCTCGAGCTACGCCTCGCAGAACGCCCTGGAGGTGGGCTTCGGGCTGGGCGACGGCGCCCAGGGCACGGTCGACGTGCTGTGGCCCGGCGGCGTGCGCAACCGGCTCTACGCCGTGGGCTCCGGGGAGCGGATCCTGTTCCCCCACATCCCGTGCAGCTACGACGGGAGCTGGTCGAACTTCGGCCAGTACAACTCCTGCGTCATGCAGGCGCTCAACACGTACAAGGACGCCGGCCTGATCACCGACGCCGAGCGGAACCGCTTCCGCGACAGCGCCTGGCAGGCTTACCAGGATGCCCAGTAGGCGTCCGAGCTGAAGCAGGATGAACACTCGACCGGGGCGGGCGACCGCCCCGGTTTTTTCGTGGGGCCGCCGTCAGGCCCTCACAGGTACCCGAGCGCCTCCAGGTCCTCGGTGACCGAGCGGTCCTCCGCCGGATCCGGCCCGCGCTCATCCGATCCGGCGTCCAGCGGCAGCTCGTCCGCCCCGTGGCGGCGGACCCACCGGGCCAGGAGCCGCCGCAGCTCGTCCTCGGCCGCCGCGGCCGCCGGGTCCACGGGGTCCACCGAGTCCACCGGGTCTACTGACTGGGGACCGGCCAGGTCGTGCCGCTCCGCCGGATCGGTCCGGAGGTCGTAGAGCTCGTCGGGTCCGGTCCACTCCGGCCCACCCTCTCCGGACCACGTTCCGCGCACCACCAGCTTCCACCCCGCCGTCCGGACGGCCCGGATGGCCTCCCCGTCGGACGAGAAGTACTCCGCGAACGCGGCCCGGTCCTGCTCCCCGGCGCCTTCCGGATCCGCCGGCCCAGCCGGCCCCGCGGGCCTCCCGGACCAGGTCCCGGTCAGGCTCCGGCCGTGGAGCTCCAGCGGATGCTCGACGCCGAGCAGCTCCAGGACCGTCGGCATCAGGTCCACGGTCTCCACCTGCTCCGCGACCGTCGATCCGTCCGGAACGCCCGGCCCGCGGACGATCAGCGGGACGCGGAGGACCGGGTCGTAGAGCTGCCGGTGGTTGATCGGGTAGCGCGGATGGTCGTCGAAGTTCTCCCCGTGGTCGGAGGTGACCACGAGCACCGTCCGCTCCGCGAGCCCGAGCTCGTCCAGCAGATCCAGGAGCTCGCCGATCACCGAGTCCGTGTACCGGATGTCGCCGTCGTACTTGTCGATCACGTGGCGATAGTCCGCGTCGCGCAGCGTCCCGTGGAGGGCGCGGTAGTACGGGGCGGTCTGGTTGCCCACCGTCACCGGGCCG
>JASFUJ010000244.1:0-5856 GCA_050050355.1 Acidobacteriota bacterium | reverse complement strand
CGCCGGTTCATCGACAGGGCCCGGTCCAGGAGCCGCCGGGCCTCCTTCCACTCGCCCCGGCTACAGCGGAGGATCCCCAGGTTGTTGAGGGCCGTGAGCTGCCCCCACGGGTCGTTGAGATGCTCCGAGGCGGCGAGGTTCTCGCCGAAGAGCTCCAGGGCGGAACGGAACTCACCGGTCTTCCAGTGGACCATCGCCAGGCTGTTCCGGAGGAGGATCTCCAGCCAGCGGTCTGCGGTCGCCTCCGCCACGCGGAGCCCGCGGCGGGCGAGGCGCCCCGCGCGCTTCCAGTCGCCGCGGGCGTAGAACATGCGCGACAGGGTGTTGAGCAGGAAGGCGCGCTGGCGGTCCAGACCGGCCTCCCCGGCGCGCCGCAGGGCGCTGCGGGCCGCGTCGAACGCGGCGTCCGCGTGACCCAGGTCCCGCAGGGCGACCGCCCGGCCGTGGCGGAGCTCGCTCTCGAGCTCCAGGACGTCCGCGTCGCGGGAGCGGAGCGCCTTCAGGGAGCCGAGGCCGGCGTCGAATGCGGTGAGGGCGAGCTCGTGCTCCCCCAGCCGGCCGTGGAGGCGGCCCTTGTCCAGCGCGAGCCGGGCCTCCAGCCGGTGGTCGCCGTCCAGGGTCTCGGGACGCCCGAGCAGTTGTTGATACAGGTGCAGGGCGCGGCCGGTGTGGCCGGTCCGGGCCAGGGCGCGGGCCTGGCCCACCGTGGCGCGGACGGCGGCCTCGGCGTCGCCGGCCGCCTCGGCGGCCTGCATCGCCCGCCGGCACAGGCCGGCCGCCTCGGCGTGCCCGTGCACCGCCGCCGCCCGGTCGGCGGCGGCCAGGAGGTGGGGAAGGCTCGCGGCCCGGCGGCCGGCGCGCCAGTAGTGCTCGGCCACCTCCGCGACGAGCTCCGCCTCGCCGCCGGAGAGGCGCGCCTCCAGGAGCCCGGCCAGGACGCCGTGGAGCTCGACGAGGCGCGAGCCGTCGATGCCCTCGTAGAGGCTCGCCCGGAGGTGCTCGCTGCTGAACGCGTAGAGGGTGGCGTCCCCTTCGTGGCTGCGCTCCAGGAAGCCGCGGGCCACCAGCTCGTCCAGGTCCCGGTAGATCGGCTCGGCGTCCCGGTCCAGGAGCTCCGTCACCGTCTGCAGCGCGAACGGGGCGCCGACCACCGCCCCCGCCTCCAGGAGCTCCCGCAGCGGCTCGGGCAGGGCCTCCAGCCGTTGCCAGTCGAGGCCGCGCTCGTCCCGGGTCAGGCGGTCGATCACCTGGGGCCGCATCTTCCAGCCGCCGTCCCGCAGCACCAGCCCGCCCTCGTCGATGGCGTGGCGCAGGAGCTGCTGGATCCGGCCCGGCAGGCCGCCGCCGCGCTCCTCGAGCCAGGTGAGCACGGTCTCCGGCAGGGCGTCGCGGCGTTCGAGGCCGAGGCTCGCCTCGACCAGCCGGGCCGTGGCCTCGCGGTCGAGCGGTCGGAGCTCCAGGTGCTCGACGGCCTCCGCGTCGGCCGCTCCGGCCGTCTCGCCGGAGGCACCGGGGGCCGCGTCGCCGGGGCGCCGGCAGCCGACCACCAGGACCATCGACGGACCCAGGTCCGCGGCCAGGAACTGCAGGAGCTCCGCGGTCTCCGGGCCGGCCAGGTGCAGGTCCTCGAGCGCCAGCACCAGCGGAGCGCTCGCCTCCTCGTCCGACCGGCTCGCCTGCGCCAATCGCCGGGAGATCTCCCGGTAGAGGAGGAAGCGCCCGCGCTCGTCGTCGGCGGCCGGGCTCGCGGTCTCGGGCGGGTGCACCTCGATCCCCAGGTGCGCCAGGGCCTGCAGCACGGGGCGGAGGGGCCGCGAGCCCTCGCCCTCCGCGCGCCCGAAGCCGACGCGCGCTCCCCGCACCGCGGCGAGCAGCCGGAACTCCCTCAGAAGCCGCGACTTGCCGACCCCCTCGGCCCCTTCGCACAGGAGCACCCGGCTGCGGCCGGATCGAGCCTCTTCGAACGCGGCGGTGAGCCGTCCCAGCTCCTCGCTCCGGCCGACCAGCCGGCTGGTCAGGACGGTTCCCGAGCCGAGGGCGAGCCGGGCCAGCTCGCCGGGCTCCACCTGGCGTCCGGAGGCGCGGCCCAGCTCCTCGAGCAGGCGTCCGGCGCTCGGGAAGCGCTCTCGGGGGTCGCGGCGGAGCAGTCGCTCGAGGATCTCGGCCAGGGGCTCCGGCATGCCGGACCGCAGGGTACGCGGATCCGGCGGCTCGCCCTCCAGGTGGAAGCGGATCGCCGCCTCGTCGCTCCGCTCCGGCGTCGCCGAGGGCAGCTCGCCGGTGGCGATCTCCAGCAGGGTGAGGCCGAGGCTGTAGAGGTCGGCGCGGTGGTCCCAGGTGTCCTGGAGCAGGACCTCCGGAGCCATGTAGGCGAGCGTTCCCCGGATCCGGCGGTCGAGCGGGTCGCGCAGGTCCTGGGCCAGGCCGAAGTCGAGGATCTTGAGCCGTCGCGAGGCCCCGGCGGTCTCGGCGTCCCCGGCGGCGAAGCCGAGGTTGCCCGGCTTGACGTCCAGGTGGACCACGCCCAGCCGGTGGATGTGGGCCAGGCCCGCCGCGGCCTGGAGGGCCAGGTCGTAGACCTCCGACCACGAGGGGGAGCCGGTGCGGTGGAACGGCTCCACCAGCTCCATGACCAGGAAGGGAAAGCCCCCCGGCAGCACTCCGAGCTCGCGGACTCCGACCACGTTCGGATGGCGCACCTCGGAGAGGAGGCGGGCCTCGTGGCGGAAGCGGGCCAGGTCGCCGGAGTCGCTCGGCCGGAGCGCCACCTTGAGCGCCAGGGGCCGGTCCCCCTGGGTGCCGACCCGCACCCGGTGGACGGCGGCCCGGGAGGTGTGGGCGATCTCGCCCTCCACGACCAGGTCGCCGAGGAGCCGCTCGAGCTGGCCCAGGTCGGGGCCCTCCATCCGCGGCGCCCGGGAGGCCCGCGCGGGTGCGTTCGGCCCGTCGTCCTGGTCGCCCGACGGCGCGGGGGGCGAGGTCGGGAGCACGGGGGGTCCGTCGGCGGTCATGGCTCGGATCGGTCTCCTGGTGGGCGCGTCGGGGTCAACGGAGCTCCCAGGGCTGCGGGGCCCGCTCGGTCGCGGAGTCCTGGTCGGTGTGCGAGCCTGGGTACGGGGCGTCCTCGATGCGGCGGACGATCTCGCGCCGGAGCTCGGCGAGGCCCTCGCCGGTGCGGGCGGAGATGGAGAGTCCCGCCTCCCGCGGGCCGCGGGTCGGGGCCTCCGCCTCGCCGCCCGAGCCGGCGAGCCGGTCGGTCTTGTTGAACACCCGGACCACCCGGTCCCGGTCGACCCCCAGACTTTCCAGGACCTCTTCGGCCACCTCCATCTGCTCGCGCCATCCGGGGTGGCTGTGGTCGATCACGTGGAGCACGACGTCGGACTCGGCGATCTCGCCGAGGGTGCTCCGGAACGAGGAGACCAGGTGGTGGGGGAGCTTCCGGATGAAGCCGACGGTGTCGGTGAAGATCACCGGACCGCAGCCGTCCAGGTCCCCCCGGCGCAGACGCGCGTCCAGGGTGGCGAACAGGCGATCGGCGGTGCGCGCTCCGCCGGAGTCGGCGAGCCGGTTGAACAGGGTGGACTTGCCGGCGTTGGTGTATCCGGCCAGGGCCACGATCGGCGTCCCCCGGCGGCCGCGCCGCTGGGTCTCGCGGGTGCGCTCGATCCTCTCCAGGTCCTTCTCCAGGCGCTTGATCCTGCGCCGCAGCATCCTGCGGTCGGCCTCGAGCTGGGTCTCGCCCTCGCCGCCGCGCACGCCGATGCCGCCGGCCTGGCGCCCGAGGTGGCGCCAGCGCCGCGTCAACCGGGGCAGCATGTAGTTGAGCTGCGCCAGCTCGACCTGGGTGCGGGCCTCGCGCGTGCGGGCCCGCTGGCGGAAGATCTCGAGGATCAGGGCGCTCCGGTCCATGACCGCGTTGCGCATGATCTTCTCCAGGTTCTTCACCTGGCTCGGGGAGAGGTCGTCGTCGAAGACCACCAGGTCGGCGTCGACCTCCGTCGCCGCGGTTCCGATCTGGCGCGCCTTGCCCTTGCCGATGAAGTGCCCCGGATCGGGCGCCCGGCGGCTCTGCACCGCGCGGCCGACGGTCTCGGTGCCGGCGCTGGCCACGAGCTGCTCGAGCTCGTCCAGGTGCTCCTCGACCTCGTACCCCGGTTGCCGGGGCAGAATGAGCCCGACCAGGAAGGCCCGGCGGGGTCGTTCGATTCCGATCTCGTCGTGGATGTTCAATTTCGGTCGGTCCCTCCGCTATCCTTAGTGAGCGGAGCGGCCCATCCGCGTCAGGCCCGGAGCCTTCGAGCTCGGATCCGGGTCATTCGCTGACCCTGGAAACGGGCCGAAGGTCGGGTCAATTCCTGATCACCCCGTCCGTGCCGCCGCGAGCCCGTACCTTTGCCAGCACGTCTTGATCGAGAGAGCCATGAACCGACCAGCCGACCAGATCGCCGACACCGCACCCGCAACCCTGGAGACCCCGGCCGGCGCCGGGGAGGGGACGACCGCGCGCCGGTTGAGCCTCCAGGCCCGGATCTTCACCATCGCCGTGGCGCTCCTCGCCGCCGCGGTTCTCTTCTGGCCGCGCGGCGCGGGGAACGAGGAGGCCCCGGGCGGCTTCCTGATCGACGCCGGCGGCCGGCCGGTGCCGGTGGCGGCGCGGATGGCTCCCGTCACCCTGGTCCACTTCTGGGCCACCTGGTGCCCGCCCTGCATGACCGAGGTGCCGTCCCTCGACCGGCTGGCCGACGACTTCGCCGAGTATCTCGGCGATTTCACCATCCTCATGGTCGCCGTGGACGACGACAGGGAGCGGGTGGAGGATTTCGTCGGCGACCGGGCGAGCTCGGTGCTCTACGATCCCTCGTGGGAGGTCACGCACCGCTACGGCACCCGCAAGCTGCCGGAGACCTACCTGGTGGTTCGGGGTACCGTGAAGGAGCGCTGGATCGGACCCCAGGACTGGGGGGACGAGGACATCCGGGCGCAGATCCGGGAGGCGATCGACGGTCTGCGCTCCGGGAGCCAGACCGCCAGCCTGTGATCGCGTCGTGTCGCGGGCGCGGGGCGCCGGGGCTCCTCGGGGTGGTGCGCTCAGAAGTGGACGACCACGCCGACCCCGCCGATGACGAAGACCTGGGCGGCGTCGAAGTCCACGAAGTGACCGGACAGCTCCGCCTGCACCGAGAACCGGGGGGTGATCGGGAACTCGCCGGTGGCACCCGCCGAGAGGCCGAGGCTGGTCTCGTCCGCGTCCGCCCCGGTGAAGGCGTCGTCGCCCTCCAGCCGGTACGCCCCCAGCGCCAGGTACAGGCCCGAGTCGTAGTAGCTGTGGCGGTACCGGTACTCGCCGCCGATGGTGGCGTAGGTGAGGTCGGCGTCGGTCAGGTTCACGAACTGCTCGGCGCTGTCCAGCCCCAGGTTGCCCAGGCGCACGACCAGGTGGTTCGCGGGCTGGGTCACCGCGCCCAGGTTGATCTGGAAGCCGGTGTTGTCGAGCTCGTCCCCCGGGTCCGCGTCCTGGGAGCCGCCGAGGGTCCCGAGCACCCCCGCGGTGAAGGTGTAGTTCTCTCCCTGGGCGTCGGCGGGTGGCGCCCACGCCAGGCTCCACAGGAGGGCGGCCAGGGAGAGGACGACGGCGCGGTGAGTGCGGGCGGACGGCTTGAATCGATCCATGGCGGTCTCGGTGGGTTGGGGTTCGATCGGTTCGCTCCCGGCGGAAGCGGGTGCTGCGCGAGCATCGGAGTATAGCGTTTCCGGGCGAGCCGTCCGGAGCACGCTCGTTCCGGAGCACGCTTCCCGGCTTCACACCGCGTGTACGGTCGACGAGTCATGAACGTCACAGACAAATCGCCCCCC
>JASFUJ010000243.1:0-5870 GCA_050050355.1 Acidobacteriota bacterium | reverse complement strand
ACCTCCCCGAGGATGCGGACGAAGTAGTTGTTGTCCCGGGTGGCTTCCGGAGGCAGGTCCGGCACGTCCAGGTCGTGGGCGAGGATGAGCTGGGCGCAGACGTTGGCCAGGAACGCCTCGGGCCGGACGACGTTCGCTCGAAGCCGGTTGAAGTGATGGACCCAGCCGTGGCGGCGTACCAGCTCGGCGATGATGGCCGACTTGCCGACGCCGGGCTCGGCCACGACCTGGTAGTAGCCCCGTCCCTTCTCCTTGCGGAGCGTCTCGATCTCCTCGAAGAGCCACTGGCGCCCCACGAACTCCCGGCTCCACTCCTCGACGAAGCCGCTGAAGTCCAGCACCCGCTCCCGGAGGGCCGTCCGGTCGATCGCCCCTCCGAGCCCTTCGAGGACCGCCCCCGAGGCGATCCGGGAGAACAGGGCGGGCGTCGCCCACTCCAGCGAGTCGGGAGCGTCCTGGGCGATCGCGAACCGCCCCTCGGCCACCGCGGCGTCCACCGGATCCCCCGCCGCGAGGGCCCGGTAGAGACCTCCGCCGAAGGCGACGGCCGCCCGGTTGGAGATCGGGAACTGCATGGCGACCACGGCGGGCAGGCCGGCGAGCACCAGCGCGGCGGCCACCCCGCTGTAGGGGTCGACACCGCGGCGCCTGGGGAAGCGGGCCGCGTCGCAGGCGTTGAGCACCACGAGGCGCAGGTCGGTCAGCCCCCGCAGGCTCTCGGCGAGAAGCGAGGCGGGGACGCGCCGGGGACGCCCCGTCGGGTCGTCGAACACGAGCGCCCCTTCGGCCCGGCCGTCCTCCCCTTCGACGAACTCCCCGTGGCCCATGAAGTGGAGCACGTGGAAGCCGCCCCGCAGCAGGCGCTCGCGGAGCCGCTCCAGGGTGGTCTCCCGGACGAGCTCGATCTCGGCCCGCCCGTTTCCGACCCACGCGCTCCGGATCCGGGCCTCCTCTTCGTCGACCTGGAGCGGCGGCGACCAGAACGTGCTCGCGGCGACCAGCAGCACCCGGAGAGGCGGCTCGATCGGCGGGAGCACCGTCGGCTGTTCGACGTCCAGGTGGCGGACCACCGGGGTCCGGCGGTTCCGCGCCAGGTAGCCGCGGGCGCGGTCCTGGTGGAGGAGCTCCCACGGTAGGGCGGCCAGCGGCGCGTCGCCCGGCTCCGACTCGTCGAACACCAGGCGTAGGCGCAGGCCGGGCGCCCCCTCCCGGTCCAGGCTCCCCAGGTGGTAGGCCCAGGCCTCCCCGACCCGTCCGCCGAGGACGGCCCGGTGGAGCGCGCGTCCCAGCTCCTCGGGGTCCAGGGACGGCGGCCCGGGTGCGTCGTCCCCGTGCTCGCGCGGCTCCTCCGATGCCCTCCGCCGGTCCTCCGCGCTTTCCAGGACCCGCGCCTCGATGTGCTCCATCAGGCCGTCGAGCTCCGCCGGGTCCACCGGCAGCTCGAACGGCACGGATCCTCCTCCGGCGATCGAGTGGAAGATCCGGGCGAGATAACCCCCCGCCCGGGCCGGCTCGAGTCGCAGGGCGAAGTCGTCGTAGTGGCGCGGTCGAGACGTCATGAAGCGAGTCGTATGAGGCGAGTCGTTTCCCGGAGCCAGAACCCGGAGCTGGCACCGAGTGTCCGCGGAGCGATCAAGAGAATGGTACACGGAAACCGTGCACCGGTGCGGCGCTAGCGTGACTCGCCGTGGGTCCGCTCCGCCGCAACCGCCTCCCCCAACCGCCGCTCCAGCAGCCGCCGCTCCGGGGGGCTGGGGCGGAGCTCGAGGGCGCGGCGGAGGGCGCGGGCGGCTTCGGCCGGGCGGCCGGCCTGGAGCAGAAGGGTTCCGCGGGTGGCGGGGAGGAGGTGGTACGCGGTGAGGGTGCGGGTCGCCTCGGGGTCGGCTTCGAGGGCGCTCAGGGCGTCGAGGCCGGCTTCGGGGCCGCGCGTGTGGGCGAGGGCGACGGCGCGGTTGAGGGCGACCACGGGGGAGGGGTGGAGCGCCAGGAGCCGGTCGTAGAGGCCGAGGATGGTGGGCCAGTCGGTGGCGCTCCACTCGGGTGCCGCGGCGTGGCGGGAGGCGATGGCGGCTTCCAGGTGGTAGGGGGTGATCCGGGGGCCGGCGGCGGAGCGCTCCAGATGACCGAAGCCGCGGCGGATGAGGGTCCGGTCCCAGAGAGAGCGGTCCTGGTCGGGGAGGAGGATGATCTCGCCGTCGGAGCCCGGAGAATCGACCCGAGCGGGAATGCGGGACGCCTGGAAGCAGAGCAGGGCGGCCAGGGCGTGGATCGGAGGGCGGTCCTGTTCCAGGATCTGGTCGGGAAGGCGGGCCAGCTCTTCGGTGAGGCGGAGGGCCTCTGCGCAGACGTCGCTCTTGACGTGCTCGTCGCCCTCGCCTGGAGCGCTCGCCGCATAGCCCTCGTTGAAGGTCAGGTAGAGCACCTCGAGGACCGAGTCCAGCCGCTCCGGCAGCTCGGCCGGCGTCGGCACCTCGAACGGCAGACGCCGCTCGCGGATGGAGCGCTTGGCGCGGACCAGGCGCTGGGCGACGGTGGGTTCCTTGTCCAGGAAGGCCCGGGCGATCTCGGCCACGCCGAAGCCGCAGACCAGCTTCAGGGTCAGGGCCACCCGGGCGTCCGGGGGGAGCTCCGGGTGGCAGCAGAGGAAGACCAGGCGGAGCTGGTCGTCGGTGAGCTCGCCGGGGAAGCGGACGGTGCGCACGGGGTCGGGGCCGATCGAACGGGTCTCTTCGGGCGCCTCGTTCGCCACCGAGCTCCGGCGAATCTCGGGCTCCTTGTCCCGGAGGCTCTTCGCCCGGCGCAGCCGGTCGAGGGCGCGGTTGCGGGCCACGCGGTAGAGCCAGCCGCCGGGGCGTTCGGGCACGCCGTGGAAGGGCCAGAGCCTGAGGGCTTCGATCATGGCCTCCTGGACCGACTCCTCGGCGAGGTCCAGGTGGCGCGAGCCCAGGGACCGGGTCAGCGCGGCGACGATCCGTCCCGCCTCGCGGCGGAACAGGTGGTCGAGCAGCGCGGCCGGGCGGGTGCCTGCGGCTGGCCCCCGGTCCCCGGGCTCGTTCGCTCCTGGCGAGCCGGTCGGCACCGCTCGTCAGGCCTCCGCGGTCGCCTCGTCTTCGGCCGCCCCCATCCGGTCGATCTCGCGGACCTCGATGGAGCCGCCGTAGTCCAGGTGGGGGCAGTCGCGGGCCAGGGCGACGGCTTCGTCGTAGCCGGCGGCGGAGATGGTGAAGTAGCCGCCGATCACCTCCTTGGTTTCGGCGAAGGGGCCGTCGGTGACGCGGACGGTGTCGCCGGTCTTGCGCAGCACGCGGCCCTCGCCGTCGGTGAGCTTGTCGCTCGCCAGGTAGTGGCCGGACTCTTCCAGTCCGACGGACCAGGCGCGGTAGCGCTCGATGACCTGCTGGAAGTCCTCGGGGCTCATCCTGTCGAAGACGTCGGGCTCCTCGTGGAGCAGCAGCATGTAGCTCGGCATGGCTCGATCTCCTGTTCGGTGCGATCTGAAGTATAGGAGTCTGCGCCTCAAACCGACGAGACTCCCCAACGTCGAAGCGCCGCGAGCTCCGGGCGGGGGCGTCCCCTTCCCCCCTGGAGGGAGGGAAGGGGATCGAGGGGTTGCGGGGGTGATCCAGAGGATCGTCACGGTTGATCGGAGCGGCGTTTTCGACGGATCGGGAAGACTTGACTCACTCGTCACGAAAGCGGCCTTTGTAGATGCTTAGTTCGATCGAGCCGCGGAGCGAGTGACGCGCTCGGCGTCGATCACCTCGGTGAACCGGTCCTCTCCATCCTCGCGGAAGGTCCAGGCGGTGGACAAGCGGTCGGGCCCCTGGAAGCGGACGACGGCCCGGTGCATGTGACCGGCCTCGGGAGTGGCGAGGTTGGTGACGCCGGAGAGCTCGAAGCGGACCTCGTCGCCGCCGAGGGCCTCGGCGCGCATGGTGGGCTGGTTGCCGGTCATGCAGTAGTGGGTGAGCATCAGCTCCTCGCCGTCCAGGTGGTAGACGGTCAGCATGACGTCGTCCTCGGTCTCCGTCGAGCCCTTGCCGGACTCGTCGTCGACGAAGCCGAAGCGCTCGACGACGGCTGAGCCGTCGGCGACCACCTCGTAGTCGATGGTCACCCGCTTGCCCTTCTGGCTGGTTCCCTGCCAGTGGCCGGCCAGGCTCTTGAGGTCGTCGAACGCTTCGGCGGCCGGGGTCTTCGCGGCGGACTGTCCGGCCAGGGCCGGCGCGGTGGTGAGGGCGAGGAGGGCACAGAAGATCACGAGAATGGTGCTGGTTCGGCACGGGATGCTCACGGTCGGTTCTCCTTCGTTCATCAGGGTTTCGGTGTGCCCCGGCGGCCTCGTGGAGGGAGCGCCGGGGCGTCGTCTCACCTGGATGACGAACGGGGAGCCGGGAAATCGACACGGAAAGGGAGGCGCGGGGGGACAAGCCCCCCGCCTACGCCCGGGAGGGTGGTGTCCCGCCGGGCAGGGTGGTGTGGGCCCGGGGCTTGTCCCCGGGCACCTGGTACCCCGGGGCTTGTCCCCGGGCACGTGGTACCCCGGGGCTTGTCCCCGGGCACCTGGTACCCCGGGGCTCTTGTCCCCGGGCACCTGGTACCCCGGGGCTTGTCCCCGGGCGCCTGGTACCTCCAGGGCCTGTCCCCGGCCATCGGGAACCCCGGGGCTCGGCCCCGGTGGTCTGGTCGGCCTCAGGGCGACGGGTCGGCGGCGTCCGCCGCGGACCGCTCCTGCTTCCGCTCCTCCTCCCGGACCGCTTCGAGGATCAGGTTCAGGATCTCCTCGCCCTCCGGTCCGACCGACTCGACGAACGTCTCGCGGACCGGCAGGCTCGCCTCGCGGAACCGTTCCCGCTGCTCCTCGGTCAGCCGGATGACCTCCAGGTCCGGATTGCGCTCCTCGATGGTCTCGAGACGCTCCTGGTTGAACCGCGTCTGGATCTCGAAGATCTCGTCCTGGAGGTCCCGGACGACGCTCCGGACCAGCTCCCGGCGTTCCGGGGAAAGGCCCTCGAAGAACTCCTCCCCGGTCACCGCGCTGGTGATGAACAGCGCGTGCTTCGGGAAGATCATGGTCTCCGACACCTCGTAGAAGCTCATCTCCTCGATGGCGAAGACCGGGTTCACCTGGCCGTCGATCATGGAGAGCTGAAGGCCGCTGTAGACCTCGGAGTACGGGAGCGGGGTCGGGCTCGCGCCGTAGGCGTCGTAGGCCTCGATCAACAGGGGCGACGTCATCACCCGGAACTTGACGCCGCCGAAGTCGGCCGGCGTGCGGATCGGCCGGTCGGCGGTCCAGACCATCCACCCCTCGGAGAAGAAGGTCAGGAGCTTGAGGCCCTTCTCCTCGTACAGCCCGTCGAAGGTGCGGAGCAGCTCCGGGTCCCCGAGCACCCGGTTGTTGACCTCCTCGTCGTCCGAGAAGATGAAGTGCAGCAGGAAGACCTGCACCTCGGGGATCAGCTTGCCCAGGTGTCCGGGCGACGACATGGCGAACTCGATCGTGCCGTTGTGGAGCTGCTCGGTCATCTGGTCCGAAGTTCCGAGGGTGCCGTACGGGTAGACCTTGACGTTGATCTCGCCCCCGGAGCGCTCCTCGACCAGCTCCTTGAACCGCTGGGCGTACGCGTCCTGGACGCTCCCCTGGGTCTCCTCGATGGCGAAGCGCCAGATCTCCTGCTCGCCGGCGCTGCGGCGGGGGCCGCAGCCGGTGGCGAGACCGGCCAGGGCCACGAGCGCCAGGAACGTTCCGAGGACCCGGAGCCGGCCGAGGCTCCAGGTCGATTCGCCGCTTCGGATCGTGGGACGCATCATCGGTCCTTCTCTCTCGCCGGATCGCTCTACTTGCCGAACGCCAGGTCCCGCAGGAA
>JASFUJ010000242.1:0-5875 GCA_050050355.1 Acidobacteriota bacterium | reverse complement strand
GGGCAGACCCGGTGGGAGCGGACCTTCCGGATGGTGCGCTGAGGAGGGTCGCAGGGAGTACGGTAGACTCCGGTCCTCAGCGATTGGACCGAAGGAGACGCGGAGATGAAGCGCCAAACTGCAGAGCGGGGCGAAGGCAACCTCGGGTGCCTTCTCTGGGCCGTGGTCGTGATCATCGTCGGCTACATCGCGTGGACGATGGTCCCGGTCAAGATCGCCAGCGCCCAGCTGTCCGACTTCATGGAGGAGCAGGCGAAGTTCGCGGAGCACCGCTCGCCAAAGAAGATCGAGAAGGCCATCCTGTCGAAGGCCTCGAAGCTCGAGCTCCCCCTCGAAGCGACCTCTCTCAAAGTGGAGCGCAAGGGCGACTACATCTACATGGACGCCGAATACACGGTTCCCGTGGAGTTCGTCGGCGGATACGTGTACGAATGGCACTTCGAGCACCACATCGACCGGCCGATCTTCATCTTCTGAGCCGCCGGGCTCGTCGTCGTGCGTGACGTCCCGGGCGGGAGTGTCGCCCTTCCGGCCGGCCGACTCCTGGCCGACCGCCTCGCTCCCCTCGTGGTCTTCGTCCCCGGGTTCCTCCTGGGGGTCCACATCGGCGGGTTGCTGTTCTTCCTCAACCCGGACCTGCCCTTCGAGCCGCTCACCGTCGCGCGGGCGGCGCTGGTCTACGGCCTGCTCGTCGGTCTGGCCTTCGGCCTGCTGGCACTGCCCTTCGTGCGGAAGCGGCCGCGGAGGGCCCTGCGCCTCCTGCCGTGGGGGATCTCCGCCGCCCTCGGCCTCGCGGCCGTCCTGGATTCGGCCCACGCGTCCCACTTCGCCTACTACCTGCCGGCGGGAATCAACGATCGGCTGGTCAAGGCGTCGTTGTGGCTCGCCGTCGCGGCGCTGATCACCTTCTACACCGCGCTCCTCCACAGTCTGCATCGGCGCCGGTACGGCGCCCGCTCCCGCCTGGCGTTCTGGGTGCTCGCCCTGGCTTCGGTCTACCTCATGGTGGAGCGCCGGGAGGCGTTCTCGCCCACCCCCGACCGCGCCCGGCCCTCCGGCATCGTCGCCTCCAGCCGGCCGTTGCTCCTGGTCGTCGGCGTGGACAGCGCCACCCTGGACGCCATCCTGCCGATGGCCGAGCAGGGGAACCTCCCGTTCTTCTCCCGCGTGCTGCGGGACGGCGCCTATGGCCGCCTGTCGAGCTTCTCCCCGTCGAGGCCGGCGCCCACGTGGACCACCGTTGCCACCGGGAAGTTCCCGTATCAGCACGGCGTCCTCGGCTCGCGGACCTACCCGGCGGCGTTTCTCGCACGTGGCGCAGAGTTCCGCCTGCTTCCCGCTGGCATCGGCTTCCCGATCTGGGGCCTCCCGGGGCTCCGGGGCCGGCCCGAGGACGCGGCTCTCGTGCGTCGCACACCGGCCGTGTGGGAGGTGTTGCCCCTGCTCGGGGTTTCGAGCGGCGCCATCGGCTGGCCGGCGACCCGGGTGGAGGCCGGGGGCATGGAGTTCGTGTTCGCCGACCGGTTCTTCCGGGGAGAGGAGCCTCCGGGGGCCGGGCGAGACGGGGCCCCGCCTCCGGTCGAGGGGTCGGCCCGGCCGGAAGAGCTCGCGGAGCGTGCGCGGATGTTCCACGTGAAGGTCGACGAGCTGGACCCTCGCCACCGGGGGCGGTTCGAGGAGGAGGTGCCGGAGGCCGTGCTCGGCGCCATGGCCGAGGACGTGTGGCGGCAGGGTCTGGCGAGCTTCCTCCTGGCACAGGGGGAGACGCGGGCGCTGTTCGTGCGCCTTCCGGGCCTGGCCGAGGCGTCGTCCCGGTTCTTCGGAGGGTACGCGCAACGCCGGCTGGCCGGGCGGCAAGGTCCCGCCCTGGAACGGTCCAACGAGATCCTGAGCGCCTACTACGCCCAGCTCGACGGCTTCCTGGCCGACGCGTGGGCTCAGATGGCCCCGCCTCGCATGCTCGCGGTCGTCTCGGCCTACGGCGCGGAGGAACCGGCTGCGTTCGAGCGTTTGCTGGCGCGGATCCGCGGAGGCTCACCGCTCGCGGGCCACCTGGACGATGGCGGGGACGGTGTGTTGCTGCTCCTCGGGGAGGGGATCCGGTCGGAAACCCTGATCACCGGGGCCCGTCTGGTCGACGTGGCGCCGACGCTGTTCTACGGCCTCGGGCTGCCGGTCGCCCGCGACCTGGACGGCCGGGTGCTGGCGGAGGCCTTCGAGCGCTCGTTCCTGGAGTCCCACCCCCTGACCTTCGTGCCCTCCTACGAGACGCTCGAGGGCATCGGACGCGCCGAGCCGCTCGGACCGGCCGAGGCCGGCGGCTTGGAGTGAGCGCTCAGCTCTTCTCGCCGGCCGAGACCGGCACCGGCCCGATGGGCTGGGATTCGTCCCGTTCATCCGGCAGGGACTCGCGGGCGGAGCCGGCGGTTTTCTGGTCCCCGCGGTCCCGCTCCCGGTTCATGACGCACCGGCCTTCGAAGACGGCGCCGTCCTCGATCGCGAGCGAGGGGGTTTCCAGGTCGGCGAACAGCCGGCCGGAGCTGCAGAGCTGGACCTTTCTGGTCGCCTTGACCGTTCCTTTGACGGTGCCCGAGACGTAGATCTGTCCGATCTGGATCTCGCCGTCCACCTCGCCCCCCTCTCCCACGACCAGCACGCCGTCGGAAATCACGCTGCCCTCGACCCGACCCTCGATCCGGAAGGACGTGTCGAACCGGAGCTCACCCCGGAACTGGCTTCCGGCGTCGACGAAACCGTTGAGCTCGCCCTCCGGATGGTCCGTCTTGAAGATCATGCGGTCTCTCCTCGCTCCATGAGCTGATCGTAGAGGCGGATGAGCTCCTCCTCCGAGTGGAAGTGGATCCTGACCGTCCCGCCCCGGCCGCTGCGCCGGATCTCCACCTTGGTCTGAAGCTTGCGGGTGAGCTTCTCCTGGGCGGCGGCGGCGAAGACCTCCGGCTCCTCGGCCGGCCCGGCCCGGCGGCTCGTGCTCCCCTTCTTCGCCTCGGTGGCGGTCTCCGGGCGGGCGCCGGCGGCCCGCCGCTCGAGCTCCCGAGCCGTCAGGCCGTGATCGGCCGCCTCCCGGGCGATGGCGATCTGCTCGGCCCGGTCGCGGAGCGACAGCAGGGGGCGCGCCTGTCCGGCGGTGAGTCGCCCGCCCCGGAGAAGCTCCTGGATCTCCGGCGGCAGGTTGAGCAGCCTGAGCGCATTGGCCACGGTCGATCGGCTCTTGCCGACCCGGGCCGCGATCTGCTCCTGGGACAGATCGAACCGGGTCCCCAGGGTCTTGTAGGCCTCGGCCTCCTCCACCGGGTTGAGGTCGGTGCGCTGGAGATTCTCGACCAGCGCCAGCTCCAGCAGCTCGCGGTCGTCGGCGACTTCCCGCACGACCACCGGAACCGAGGTGAGCTCGGCCCGGCGAGCCGCACGCCAGCGCCGCTCCCCCGCAATGATGGAGTAGCTGCCGGCGCCGTCCGGGGTGACCACGATCGGCTGCACCAGGCCCTGGGAGCGAATCGACTCCGCAAGCTCGTTCAGCTTGGCCTCGTCGAACTCGGTCCGGGGCTGGTACTTGTTCGGGTGGAGCTGGTCGACCGGCAGACTGCGCGCCGGCTCGTCCTGGAGGAGCGCGTCGAGACCCCGGCCCAATCCCCGCTTCTTGGCTCTCTTCTGGGCCGCGCTCACGCCGCAGCCCCGCGCATGTACTCGCGGGCCAGGTCGAGGTATGCCTCGGCCCCCCGGCACTTGATGTCGTATTCGAAGATCGGCAGTCCGTGGCTGGGCGCCTCCGCGAGGCGCACGTTGCGGGGCACCACGACGTCGAAGACCTGGCCCCCGAAGTGCCGCTTGATCTCGGCGGCCACGTCCCTGGAGAGGTTGGTGCGATCGTCGTACATCGTCAGGAGGATGCCGGCGATCTGCAGGTCGGGGTTGATGCTCGCCTGGACGCGGCGGACCGTGGCCATCAGCTCGCTGATGCCCTCCAGGGCGAAGTACTCGGTCTGGAGGGGGACGAGCACGCCGTCGGCCGCCGAGAGGGCGTTGACCGTGAGATGTCCGAGCGACGGTGGACAGTCGAGCAGGATGGTGTCGTACTCGGGCTCGACCTGCTCGAGGACGGACCGCAGCCGGAGCTGCCATCGCTCGGAGCCGACGAACTCCACCTCGACGCCCACCAGGTCGCGGTCGGAGGGGAGAACGTCGAGGTTCGGAAAGCCCGAGGGTCGGATCGCGTCCCGGGGCGACGCGTGACCCGTGAGCACCTGGTAGAGGTGAGGAGAGGTCGCCACCAGCCCGACCCCCCGGGTCGCGTTGCCCTGCGGATCACAGTCGACCAGCAAGGTCCTGCGTTCGAAGGCGCCCAGGGCGGCACCCAGGTTGATGGCGGTGGTGGTCTTGCCGACGCCGCCCTTCTGGTTTGCGATCGCGACGATTCTGGCCATGCGCTCCTCGGTTCTGAATCATGGGGCCCGCCCGGCGTCGGCCGGACGAAGCGCGAGGATCCTCCGGTGGCGGGCGCCGGGGAGCGCCCGCACGCGGCCGGGCTCCAGCTCCGGCGGCAGGTCCGGGTCGTCCTCTCCCGCCCAGGTGAACACTCTACTGCTGGCCGTCAACCGCGTCACCAGCGCCGAGAGGGTCTCCGTAGGAAGCTTCAATGCGCGGAACGTCACCACGTCGATTCGGTCGGGTAGTCCCTGCGGCAGCGGACTGACGACTCTAGCATTGAGACATCGGCAGGGCAATCGTGCGCGGCGCGCTGCGGCGCAGAGGAACGCCCAGCGACGCTGCCGGGGCTCGACGAGGACCGCGTCCACACCGGGCAAGGCGGCCGCCAGCACGAAGCCGGGAAACCCCGCGCCGGATCCCACGTCGACCAGCGTCCGAGCCCGCGGCGGGATGAGCGGGAGCGCCTCGAGGGCCTCCGCATAATGGCGCTCGACCACGTCCCGAGCCGCGGCGGGCCCCACCAGGGAGAGGGCGGGATTCCACCGGCGGAGCTCCTCGTAGTGTGCGTGCAGGGCCCGGACCACGTCCTCGGCCAGGGAGATGGTGCAGGCGCGGCGAAGGCGGTCGCCGAAGGTCTCGAGGTCCAGCCGGGGAAGCTCCACACCCATACGCGCATTATCCGCCAAGTGGGCCGCACGGAGGGAACGACCGGCCGCAACCGTTTCACGGGAAACTTGACGGTGAAACAGCGCCCCGCGGCGACCGGTCCGGCTCGGTTGACGCGCCGAAGGTTTCACGGGAAACTTGACGGTGAAACAACACCCGGCCGTCCCCCGTCCAGCCGGCGGGAGCCCTTGCCGGTGGAGCCGTGCCGGAGGGCGGCAGCCCGGGGGGCGGCTCCGGCAGACCACCCAGACCACCGGACCCGACGATCATGACGCAGCTCTCCGACTTCGACACCGGCTTCCTCGTCGGCATTCTCGTGGGTGAGGGACACTTCGGCGGCGACGGGCGCCAGCCCCAGGTGACCCTCCGCATGCACACGGACCATGAGGCCCTCTTCCGCTGGCTCGAGGCGGCGTTCCCCGGGGGCAAGCTCTACGGCCCCTACCATCACGGAGGCCGCAGCTATTTCCAGTGGATGGTCCGGGGCCCCGCCCTCCGCGAGGAGCTCGTCCCCCTCCTGGACGCCCATCTCAGCCCGGACCTGGACGGCAAGGCTTACGGCCGCTACCGGGACATGAAGGAGCGCTACGGGCTCTGACGGCCGGGGCCGACGACCGGTTCGCTGATGGAGCGGCCCGGGGGCTCCCGGCAGACCCCCCGGCGATGCCTACGGCTGCCTGCGGCAACGAGCAGTCATCCTCGGAGGGGCGCGGGGAGTCCCTCGCCGGTCGCAGTCCAGCCGCCGAGGGAGCTCCCCGTGTGC
>JASFUJ010000241.1:0-5880 GCA_050050355.1 Acidobacteriota bacterium | reverse complement strand
CGGCGAGGTCCGGGAGTGGGATCCTCCCAGCGCCGACCGCGGTCCCTACGGCGACCTGCGGAACCGGGAGCGGGGAGGAGCGATCCAGCAGGCGGTCGAGAACCTCCCGTGGGAGTACCGGGAGCTGATCGTCCTCCGCCATTTCGGAGAGCTCTCGTACGACGAGATCGCGACGCTCAAGGAGATGCCTCTGGGGACGGTCAAGAACAAACTCTTCCGGGCACGGCAGATGCTCAAGGAAGAGCTGGTGGATTTCTTGGAGGACTGACCCCCGATGCCGCCGTCGCCCGGCCGGGGACGGCGCGCGCGAGGAGCGATGGACATGACGCACGAAACCGAAGAGATCGAGCACGACCGCTACCGAGAGTGGCTGACCCTGGAGGACGAGCCGGGAGCGGAGCTCCGGTCCGACGAGCGGCGCCTGCTCGCCGAGCACGTGGCGGAATGCGCCGCCTGCCGGCGCGAGCGCGAGCTGCTCGTCCGCATGGACCGGGTCCTCTCCGAGGCCCGGGTCCGGGTCCGCCAGGGGTTCCGTGACGACGTGATGCTCTCGCTGCCGGCCGCCGGCTGGGAAAGCCGCAGCCCGCGCTCGTGGCGGCTGCCGGTGGCGGTCATGCTGTTCTTCGGCGTGGCGGCGGCGCTGCTCCTCGGCGTCCACTCGGCCGGAACCGCCTCCGGACCGCCTCTGGCCGGCGCCGTGGCGGCGGTGGCCGAGGCCGTGACCACCGGGTTGCTCGCGGGCACCGGCATGCTCTGGGCCTCCTGGCGCGGGATCGGTCTGGCTCTCGACACCCTGCTCAGCCCCTCGGCCACGGTCGCCCTGTTGGTGCTGGTCCTCTCCGTCGACGTCCTGCTGCTGGCGCTCATCGCGCGCCGGGGCCGGACCTCGTCGGCCCCGGCCCCGGAGGGGGCGGAGCCCGGCGTGCGGGGGAGAGCCGGCCGGGACGGATGACGGAGCCTTGCGCGCGGATCGCTCCAGCACCCTGATGGCGCCGGCCGCCCTGCTCGTGGCGGCCGCGATCGCCGCTGCGGCGCCGCTCGCCGCGACGCCCCGGCAGGCGTCCGACCCCGGGTCCCTCTCCCCGAGCGAGTCCGGATCCGACCTCGAGGCCGGCCCCCCCCGGGACCAGGACTCGGCGATGGTGATCCGGGAGGGGAGCGTCGCACACCGCCACGTGGTCGCCCTGGGCCGCGACGTGCTCGTGGCCGGCGAGGTCCGGTCCGACGTCGCCGCGTTCGACGGCTCGGTCCGGGTCACCGGCCGGGTGGCCGGCGACCTGATCGTCCTGGACGGGGACGCCCATCTCGGCCCCCGGGCGCGGGTCGGCGGTGACGTGTTCGTCCTCGGCGGGCGGGTGGAGGCCGCCCCCGGGGCGACCATCGAGGGGCGCACGGTGGCGCATCCCACGGCCGCCGCCGCCTGGCTGACCCTGCTGGAAGGGCCGAGCCTGGGCCTGGGGGCCGGCTCTCCCCTGGTGCTCGGCACCAAGCTCGCGCTGATGGCGGCCTGGATGGCCCTAACCCTGCTCCTGTTCGCCGCGTCGGGGCGCCAGGTGCTCGCCACCTCGGCGACCGTCCGGCGCGAGCCCTTCCGCTGCTTCGCCGTCGGCCTGACCGGGGTCCTCGCCCTGGTGCTCACGGCGGTGGCCCTCGCCGCCCTGGCTCCGCCCCTGGCCGGCGCGCCCTTGCTGGCCCTGGTGGTCCTGTTCGCCCTGCTGCTCAAGCTCTGGGGCATGGTCGCCGTGTTCCACGCCCTCGGCGCCCGTGCGGCCACGGCGCTGCGGCGCCCGCGCCCCCTGGCCCTGAACGCGGCCACGGCCGGGCTTCTGATCCTGGGGCTGGTCAAGTTCGTGCCCCATCTCGGGGCGTGGATCTGGACCGTCGCCACGCTGATCGGAGTGGGGGCGAGCCTGGGCTCGAAGTTCGGGCGCCAGGAGGCGTGGTTCCAGATGGCGGAGCTGGATCGGCCGGCGCCGGTCCGATAGTCGCCTTGCTTGCGTTCGCCGCCCCCGTGGCTTAGCCTGAGGCCCTGGAGCCGGGCGCCGCCCCGGCAGGCTCATCAGGGTCCCTCCGGTACCGGCGGGACCTCTCAGCATCGACACAGCCCGAGCTCACCAAGGAGGAACAGCATGTCGGACATCCAGAAGGTCGGAGTCGTCGGCGCCGGCACCATGGGGCACGGGATCGCCCAGGTCGCCGCGTTCAGCGGTCTGGACGTCACCCTGGTCGACGTTTCGGAAGAAGCCCTCGCCAAGGGCCTGGCCAGGATCGAAAAGGGGCTCGGCCGCCTGGTCGAGAAGGAGAAGATCTCCGCGGACGATCGCGACGCGGCCCTGGGGAGGATCGCCTCCTCCGGCGAGCTGTCGGATCTGGCCGGTGCGGAGCTGGTGGTGGAAGCCGTGGTCGAGCGTCTGGACGTCAAGCGGAAGGTCCTCACCGAGCTCGACGGGATCCTCGGCCCCGACGCCATCCTGGCCACCAACACCAGCTCCATCTCGGTCACCAAGCTCGCCGCCGTCACCGGGCGGCCGGAGAAGGTGATCGGCATGCACTTCATGAATCCGGTGCCGGTGATGAAGCTCGTCGAGGTGATCCGCGGCCTCGCCACCAGCCAGGAGACCTTCGACGCCGTCGAGGCGACCGCCGAGGCCATGGGCAAGACCCCCGTCGAGGTCCACGACGCCCCGGGCTTCGTCTCCAACCGGGTGCTGATGCCGATGATCAACGAGGCGATCTTCTGCCTCCACGAGAGCATCGGCGAGCCGGAGGCGATCGACCAGGTGATGAAGCTCGGCATGAACCACCCGATGGGGCCTCTGGCGCTGGCCGACCTGATCGGTCTCGACGTCTGCCTCGACATCCTGGGAGTCCTCTACGAGGGGTTCAAGGACCCCAAGTACCGGCCCTGCCCGCTGCTGGTCAAGATGGTCGACGCGGGGCGGCTGGGCCGCAAGAGCGGCCACGGGTTCTACGAGTATTGATGGAGATTGCGGGAGGCATGGTGTTCTGCCAGGCGTGCGGGGCCGCGAACCCGGACGAGCAGGAGTACTGTCGCCTCTGCCACCAGAAGCTGCTGGTGCTGTCGGGGATCCCCGCGCCCGACGAGGAGGCCGCCGAGCAGAGCGTCGAGGAGCAGTTCTCGTTCGACGAGCACCTGCTCGAGCGAATCTCGATCCTCGAGGAGGCGGTCAAGCGCACGGCCGAGATGATGCGTCAGGCGCTCGACACGCTGCGCCGCCAGGAGAAGAGCATCCTGGTCAACCAGACCGGTCTCTCCAGTCTCCAGGAGATCCTCGAGCAGAAGCGGTTGCTGGCGCGGGAGGAGTGGAGCGATCTCTGGAGCGCCCGCATGGACGAGGAGCTCCTGGCGCTCGAGCGTCGGGACCGGTTCGTCGGGCTGCGCGAGCGCATCGCCGCCCTCTTCCAGGGCGACGGGGAGCGCCGGGAGCTCTTCCTGCAGCGCCTGGAGGACGCCGAGTACGCCTTCTACGGTCTCGACACCGCCCGGGCCCTCGAAGCCCTCGAGGCGGCCCACGACCTGGATCGGGGCAACCTGGAGCTGGTCTGGTTCCTCGGCGAGACCTACTTCAACGAGGGGGATTCCGAGCGGGCGCTGCCCTTCTTTCATCGGGTGCTCGAGACCGATCCGGACCACTACGAGGGGCTGGTCTACAGCGGGGTGATCCACCACGAGCGCGGCGACGACGCCAGGGCCCTGGAGCACCTGGAGCGCGCCGTGGAGCTCTATCCGGACGCGTTCCTGCCGCACTTCACCCTCGGCGGCATCTACGCGGACCGGGGCGAGCCGCAGCGTGCGGTGGCGTGCCTGGAGCGGGCGGTGGCGATCGAGCCGCTCCCTCAGGCGCTCTTTCTCCTGGGGAGCGCCCAGTACGAGCTGGGGCGCTCCGGCCTGGCCATCCGCTGCCTCCGGAACGCGGTGCGCGGCGACCCGTCCTTCGAGGAGGCCCATCACCTTCTGGGGCTCGCCTATCTGCGCCGGCGCTGGAAGCGCAAGGCCCTGGAGGCCTTCCGCCAGGCCCAGCGTCTCAATCCGCGCAAGATGCGCTACCAGGACGTGGTGCGCTACCTGTCGGGTCAGGGGGAGACCCCGCTGCCCGAGGTGCCGGGCGACGCGGGCCGATGGTTCGCCCGGGGGGAGGAGAAGCTCCGGAGCGACGACCTGCGGGGAGCGCTCTCCTGCTACCGGCGGGCCCTCGGCCTCGAGCCCGACAACCCGACCCTGCTCATGTCCTACGCGCTCCTGTGCCTGGAGCTCGACCGCATCCAGGAGATCGAGGCGGTGGCGAAGAAGGTGCTCGAGCTCGATCCCGGCGAGATGCTGGAGGCCACCGCCTGCGCCGCGCTGATCGAGGCGCTGCGCAGCCAGGGCCGCTACGCCGAAGGAGACCGCATCGGCCGGGCGCTCCTCGAGCAGGGGCGCTCCGCGTTCACCCGCACGATCGCCTACTACGAGCTCGCCTGCAACCTGACGGAGGCCGACGCCGGCGAGGGGGAGGACGAGGAGGACGAGGGGGGGCAGGGCCTCGAGCGGGCGCTCGACTACGCGCGTCGCTCCCTGGACCACGCCCCGGACGAGCTCAAGCAGTTCCCGCTGGCCGTGCTCGGCTGGATCCACTACAAGCGGGGCGAGTACGACGAGGCGGTCGACTTCCTGGCCAAGTCGAGCGAGCTGGGTCCGTCCTCGACCACCCTCACCCACCTGGGGATGGCGCTGCTGGCGTCCGGCCAGGAGGAGCGGGCGCGGGCGGTGTTGGACCGTGCCCGGAGCCTCACCGACCGCGGCGTGGCCCTGGGGTCGAAGATGATGCAGTTCATGAAGGACTCGACGCGGCTCCTGGAACGCGTCCGGTAGCGCCTCTCCGATCCGTCTGAAACAATCGCTGCTCCAGGAGGTGTCGGGGGCTCGTCCCCGCCCGCTCACCCCAAGAGGTGTCGGGGCAGGGCTCGTCCCCGCCCGCTCACCCCAAGAGGTGTAGGGGCGGGGCTCGTCCCCGCCCGCTCACCCCAAGAGGTGTCAGGGCGGGGCTCGTCCCCGCCCGCTCACCCCAAGAGGTGTCAGGGCAGGGCTCGTCCCCGCCCGCTCACCCCAAGAGGTGTCAGGGCAGGGCTCGTCCCCGCCCGCTCACCCCAAGAGGTGTAGGGGCGGGGCTCGTCCCCGCCCGCCTCACGAAATCCCAGGAGGATCTTCATGCGCTGGAGCCAGTACTACCTGTTCACCACCCGCGAGGTGCCGAGCGACGCCGAGGTCGTCAGCCACCAGCTCATGGTGCGGGCCGGCATGATCAAGAAGATCGCCGCCGGCATCTACACCTACCTCCCGTTCGGCTGGCGCAGCATCCGCAAGCTCGAGGAGATCGTGCGCCGGGAGCTGGACGTGGCCGGATCGGTCGAGCTCACCATCCCGGTGGTCCAGCCGGCGGAGCTCTGGCAGGAGACCGGGCGGTGGGACGAGTACGGCCACCTGCTGCTGCGGATGAAGGATCGCCACGAGCGGGAGTTCTGCTTCGCTCCGACCGCGGAAGAGGTCATCACCGACGTGGTCCGCAAGGACGTCTCCTCCTACCGCCAGCTCCCGATCAACCTGTACCAGATCGGCGACAAGTTCCGGGACGAGATCCGTCCCCGCTTCGGCCTCATGCGCGGGCGCGAGTTCATCATGAAGGACGCCTACTCGTTCCACGCCGACGACGCCAGCCTGGACGCCACGTACGAGGCCATGGAGGCGGCCTACCGGAGAATCTTCGAGACCTGCCGGCTCGAGTACACCGTGGTCGAGGCCGAGACCGGGGAGATCGGCGGCTCCGACTCCCACGAGTTCATGGTCCTGGCGGACACCGGGGAGGACCAGGTGGTGCGCGA
>JASFUJ010000240.1:0-5884 GCA_050050355.1 Acidobacteriota bacterium | reverse complement strand
TCCAGCTCGAAGGCCTCGCCGGCCCGGCCGCTCACGTCCTCGAATCGCTGCCCTTCCGGGGACGGCCCCAGGTTCCGGAAGAGCTGGTTCCGCTGGTCGAACGGGAACGGATCCCCCTCCCGGGCGAGGGGCTCCAGCGTCCGCACCTCGCCGTTGAGCACCAGCAGGTCCAGCCAGCCGTCGTTGTCGTAGTCGAGCCACGCCGTGCCGAAGCCGGTGAACGGGAAGCTCGGGGCGGCCAGGCCGGTCTCGATCGACCGGTCCTCGAACAGACCCATGCCGGTGTTGACGTAGAGGGTGTTGGTCTCGCCGTTGATGTGGGTCATGAACAGGTCCAGGTCGCCGTCGGCGTCGAAGTCTCCGGCGTCCACGCCCATGCTGCCCTCCGCCGCGCCCTCCCGGTTGAGGGCGACGCCGGCCAGCAGGGCGTCGTCCCGGAAGGTACCGGCCGCGTCGCCCCCCTCGCCGGACCGGTTGTGCCACAGGAAGTTGGGCGCCCCGTCGTTGGTGACGTAGAGGTCGGTCCAGCCGTCCCCGTCCAGGTCGGCGGCGAGCACACCGAGCCCCGGCCCCGCGGCCCGGCCGATCCCCGAGGAGCTCGACACGTCGTCGAAGGCGATCGCGCCCCCCTCGGTCCGGTTGCGCCAGAGGCGGTCGGGAAGCGGCGGGAAATCGGACGGGCCACAGTAGTCCCGGCGGCTGCTCGGCGTGAAGCAGCGCGGGTTCGCCTCCAGGTCCACCTCCACGTAAGCGATCGAGAACAGGTCCAGCCGTCCGTCCCGGTCGAAGTCGAGGAAGGTGGCCGCCGTGCTCCAGCGCGGGTCCTCCACGCCGGCCGCCGCGGTCGCGTCCTCGAAGGTGCCGTCGCCCCGGTTGCGCCAGAGCTTGTTGGGGCCGTGCTCGGTCACGTACAGGTCCAGCCAGCCGTCGCCGTCCACGTCGCCGGTCGCCACACCCGTGCCGTAGCCGGTACCGTCGATCCCGGACGCGGCGGTCACGTCGACGAACCGTGGCACGAAGCCGCCCGGGCCGCCCGATCCGGACGGTTCCGGGAGTGCCTGCAGGTCGTTCCGGAACAGCCGGTCCCGCGGGGCCGATCCATCCCGGGCGGCGGGCCCGCCGGCGCCCCGGTCCCCTCCCGGGCGGAGCGTACCCCCCTGGACCAGGAAGACGTCCAGGTCGCCGTCGCCGTCGTAGTCCACCAGCCCGCCTCCGCCCCCCATGATCTCCGGGTAGTAGAACTCTCCGGACATGCCGTTGGTGTGGACGAAGTCGATCCCCCAGGCGGCGGCCCGGTCGACGAACGGCACGGCCTCGGCCTCCCGGTCGGCGGCCGCCGCCGGCGTCACCGGCCACCCCAGGACCGCAAGGGCGACCAGGGCGACCAGGGCGACCGGAAACGGGAGCGCCGACCGGCTCGGGGCGGGGACGTGGG
This sequence comes from Acidobacteriota bacterium, assembly GCA_050050355.1. GTDB lineage: Bacteria > Acidobacteriota > Thermoanaerobaculia > Multivoradales > DATKCC01 > JASFUJ01. The sequence goes on along the minus strand of JASFUJ010000240.1, from coordinate 4,449 downwards.
GCCGGAATCTCTGCGCGGGGGGTCTCACGGGACGCGAGTCTAGCGCGAGTCCCGGTTCGCCGCCGGAGCGCGCGGCGCAGCCTCGCCGGGTGCCCCCACGATAGAGTCGCCGGGTCATGGAGCGGCAGGCCACGGAACGGGACCGCGGACGCGTCTGTCTGGTCACCACGGGCGGAACGATCGAGAAGGTCTACGACGAGCACACCGGCGAGATGGTGAACCGCCGATCCATCGTCCGGCGCATGCTTTCGGAGCTCCGGCTCGAAGGGATCGAGGTGGAGATCGTCGAGCTGATGAGCAAGGACAGCCTCGACATGGACGAGGACGACCGCACCCGGGTGGTGGAGGCGGTCCGCGCGGCCCTGGCGGAGCGCCCCGCCCCCGCCGGGGTGGTCATCCTCCACGGCACCGACACCCTCACCGACACCGGCGAGCGGCTGCTGGCGGCCTTCCCGCAGCCGCCGGTGCCGGTGGTCCTCACCGGCGCCATGCGCCCGTTCGAGATGAAGCGCTCCGACGCCCTGCAGAACCTGACCGAGGCGCTCTTCGCCGCCCGCGCCCTGGCTCCCGCCATCTACTGCGTGGCCCACGGCCGCGCCCTGCGCTTCCCCGGCGTCGTCAAGGAACGCCGGCGCGGGACGTTCGTCCCGGCCGGCTGAGCTCCCCCCATCCCACCCCAGCCCGGCGCGCCCTCGGAACGCCCCTGTCCCGGCGCCACTGTCCCGGCACCACTGATCGAGGCACTTGAATTAATGAAGATGAAGTATCATTGAAACACAGAAGAAAGCGGCCAGAAAGGAGGACGTTCGATGACCGCACTCCCACGCGTTCGCCGTCTCATTCCTTCCACGGCAAGGACCACCGTCCTGCTCTGCTTTCTCCCGATCTGCTGCCTCGTGGTCTCACCCGCCGCCGCCGACGGCGGGGGTGGGGCCGTCACCTACCACGACGTGACGTCCGACCATCCGGAGGTGGCCTCCTTCCGGCGCGCGCCCTCGGCCACCCTCGCCATCGCCCGGGCCCTCCAGGCACGGGGCACCGTCCTGCTGGAGGACTTCATCGGGCCCCATCCGATCAAGCCCCACGGCGCTCCCGGCGTCGCCCTCCTCGACTACGACCGGGACGGGGACCTGGACCTGTACGCCGCCAACGGGCCCGGAGCCGCCAACGCCCTGTTCTCCAACCTGCTCGTCGAGACCGGCGCGCTGGGGTTTGTCGACGTGGCGGCCGCCGCCGGCGTGACGGCCACGGACCAGGACTCGACCGGCGTCTGCTTCGGCGACCTGGAGAACGACGGGGACCCGGACCTCTACGTGCTCGGCCGTCAGGAGCCGAACCGGCTGTTCGAGAACCTGGGGGACGGGACCTTCCGGGACATCACCGCCGCCAGCGGCACGGGCGGCGGCGTCCACACCTCGGCGAGCTGCTCCATGGCCGACTTCGACGGCGACGGGCGGCTCGACGTCGTCGTGGTCAACAGCTTCGACATGGCCAGCAACCTGCCGATCTTCGTGGTCCCGTACGCGCTCAGTCAGCGCAACCAGCTCTTCCTGAGCGCCGGCTCTCAGGGCGCACCGGTCTTCGTCGACGCCAGCGTCGCCTCCGGCGTGGCCGACGCCCAGGAGATCTCCTGGGCCGTGGCCGCGGTCGACCTGGACCAGAACGGCGTGGTCGACCTCCTCGTGGCCAACGACAACGGCACCATCCCCTTCGCCGCCTCCGGCGGGGTGGATCGGGGGTTGCTGCGCACCCTGGTCAACGACGGCTCCGGCCACTTCGTCGACCGGACGGCGGCGGTGGGTCTCGACGACAGTCCCGGCGACTGGATGGGCCTGGCCGTCGCCGACCTGAACGCCGACGGCACGCTCGACGTCTTCGGCTCCAACTCGGGGGACTGGATCGAGGACTTCCTCGGCGTCCCCGGGGCGGTGCTCGGCGCCTACACCTCCCGCTGGCACCTGCAGCAGCCGGACGGCACGTTCACGGATCCCGGAATCGGCGACCTGGTGGCCACCGGGTTCACCTGGGGCGCCGCGGCCCTCGACTACGACAACGACGGCGACACCGACCTGGTCTTCCACGGCGGGATCGACGGCGGCCCCTTCGTGGACGCCTCCAATCCGGGCAGCCTGATCCGCAACGACGGCCGCGCCGGGTTCACCTACGACCTGGACGCCCTGGTCCCCACCGGCGCCCCGCACCACCTGCGGACCGAGCACGGCCTGGCGGTCGGCGATCTCGACCGGAACGGATTCCCGGACGTCGTCACCATCTCGTCCACCGACCTGCCGACGGCTCCGCTGGCGCCGATCCCCTACGCCCAGCGATGGGGATCGCCGATCGACGACCTGGCGACGCTCTTCCCCACCTGGCTCCCGGGGGACGCACCGGACGAATTCGTCTACGGCGGGGTCGACCTGCACCGCGGCACCGTGGCCATCGAGCTCGCCTCGGGCAACGACCACGGCTGGATCGCGGTGAGCGCACGGGGCTCGGCCGGCGAGGTGCCCGGCGCCCGCGTGCCGCGGGACGGCTTCGGCGCGGTGATCCGGGTCACGCCCGAGGGCGGCGGCGACGCCCCCACGGCCATCCGCCCGATGGTCGGAGGCTCGAGCTACGCGTCGCAGAACGCCCGGGAGATCACCTTCGGCCTGGGCGAGGCCGAGAAGGCCACGGTGGAGGTGCTCTGGCCCGGCGGGGTGAGGAACCGTCTGTACGGCATCCGCTCCGGGGAGCGGGTGACGTTGCCGGAGATTCCCTGCAGCTTCGACGATCCGTCGTCCGATCCGGCCGGGTACGGGGCCTGCGTGCGCGACGCCCTGGATCGGCTGGAGGCCGCGGGGGCGCTCGCTCCGGGGGATCGGGGCCGGTTGCTGGGGAGCGCGCTCCGGGCGTTCGCCGCAGAGCGGGAATAGGTCGGTCGGGGATCCGGCGGGAGGGCCGGAGGGCCGTCCCGCCGGATCCCCCGGTCCGTCCTCAGCTCTTCTGCTGCAAGAGCCAGTCGATCAGGGTGGCGAGCTCTTCGTCGTCGCCCGAGAACATCTTCTTGTGCTTCTGGCCGTTCATCTCCACCTCGCGCCGGAGCCACTGCCCGATCCATTCCTCCTCGTGGCGCTCGCCGACGTTCACCAGGTCGGGGCCCTTGAGGGCCTCGGACCGGGTCTTGGCCTCGATTCCTGCGCTCGACACCGAGTGGCAGAGACTGCACTTCTGATCGAGGAAGACCTGCTCGCCGGCCGCCGCGTCGTCGGACGCCGCGGGGCTCGCGACGATCACGACCAGGGCGAAGAGAAAGAGACCTGCGATGGGAACGATGCGCTTCATGTGTCGCCTCCTTGAGATGTGGGGCGGGGCGAGCCCGCCGGGTCCTTCTCTGTGGCCTTCGTAGTGTACCGCCGGGCTCGGGCCTCGAGTGGACCCGAGCTCCGGGCGTCCGGGGGCCTGGAGGGAAGATCGATTGGAGGGGAGGGGCGACTACAATGACCGACCATGAGCGATTCTCGGCGCGACCGACCGGCGACCTCGAAGCTCCGGCCCTATCGGCGGGTCCTCCCCTCCGCCGGCGCCGCCCGCTGGATCGTCCTCGGCGGCGCCGCCGCGGCGGTGGCGGCGGTGCTGCTGCTGGTCGACCTGACGCCGCGGGTGGAGAGCGACTTCTTCTTCGCCTCGGACGCCCCGGAGCTGCGCGCGGCCGAGCGGATCGACGCGCTCTTCCCCTCCCGCCCGCAGATCGTCCTGGCCGCCCGGGCGGACGACGTCCGCTCGGAGGAGTACACGGCGGCGGTCGGCGAGCTCACGGACGGGCTCGCGGAGCTCGACGGGGTGGCCGCCGCCCGGAGCATCACCGCCGGCCCCTCCAGCCCCGCGGCCGCGTTCGACGGCCCCTTCTGGAGCCGGCTGCTGGCCCCTCCCGGGGCGGGGCTGACCTACCTCGTCGTCGAGGTGGGCGACGGGGCGCCGGACGACCTGGTGGACCGGCTCGAGGCGACGGTGGCGGCGGCGACGGCGGGTCCGGACGCTCCGCTGCGCGTGGCCGTCTCCGGCGTCCCCTACGTGGTCGAGAAGATCCGCCGGGCCCTGCTGCGCGACCTCCAGGCGTTCACCGGCGCGGCGGTCGTGGTATTCGGGCTGGTGGTCGCGCTGCTCTACCGGGATCGCTGGATCGTCGCGGGCGTGCTCGCCACCTGCCTGGCCGCCTGCGCGGCGACCCTCGGGGTGCTCGCCCTCTCCGGGCTCGCCATCGGCGTGCTCACCGCCAACATCGTCACCATCGTCTTCGTCCTGACCCTCTCCCACCTGATCTACCTGACCTCCAACCGGCGACGCCTGGGGGCTCTGGGACCGGCCCTGAGGGTCACGGGCGAGGCCTCGTTCTGGTGCATGGCGACCACCCTGGCCGGGTTTCTCAGCCTGCTCCTCGCCTCGGCGGAGCCGCTCCGCGAGCTGGGC
>JASFUJ010000239.1:0-5894 GCA_050050355.1 Acidobacteriota bacterium | reverse complement strand
GCGCGGCCCGGCCGGAAATCGTAGGAGGTCCGCCCCGGCGTGCCCGCCGCCAGCCGCAGGACCTCCAGCGAGCCGCGGATCACGCCTCGCTGGCGTGCCAGGTCCCGCTCGCTCCAGCGGGCGAGACGCCTGCGGACCCGCTCCAGGCCGGTGTCGTCGAAGGCCTCCGTCAAGCGCTCGCCGGTGCCGGTCCAGACGTCCCGCGAATCGGGCCGGCCGACGAACCGGGGGACGTCGCCGCGCGCCAGCTCTTCCTGCTCCAGGGGGATCAATCGCTCGACGTGCGGCCGGTTCCGGACGCCGGCCCACAGACGGTCGAGCAGCCGGTCCCGCTCCAGGGCGTTGCCCGCCACGTGGGGGTGACAGGCCTCGACCAGGAGCGAGCCGTAGGCCGCCGTGGGGCGGAAGATGATCCGGACCGGCGCCCCGGCGAAGGCGGCGAGGGGGCCGTCCTCCGCGGCGAGCTCGTCCCGGTGCGCGGTCAGGAGCCGGAAGAGCCGCGTGTACCCCTCTTCGAGGTCCTCGCCGTGGTCGAGCACCGAGGCTTCGCGGTCCCGGAGGCGCGGCCGGTTCTCCGCCAGGGGGATCTCCAGCGGGCGCCGCTCGAAGCGCATGCCGTCGGTGTTCGTGCCGGTGGGGGCGAGCACGGGCTGGGGCGTGAGCTGGCCGGGGCGCGACCCGAGGCCGCTGATGTCGACCCCGGCGCGCTCGCGGTTGCCCCAGATGCGCTGGGGGAGCAGGCCGCTGGCGAGCACGGAGTCGCGCAGGGGAGCGCCCGGGTGGTGGTCGGCATCGCGCAGAGAGGGACCGTCGACGGGAGGGTGGAAGAGGGTCTCCAGGTCCACGATCACCGGGTGCTCGCCGGCGGCGATCAGGTTCTCGTGGTGGACGTCGGTCCCGTCCAGCAGGTGAAGGACGGCGAGATTGGCTCCCTGGCGCTGGAAATAGCGGCCGAGCTCTTCCGCGGAGTCACAGGCCGCCGGCTCCACGTGCTCCATCCAGCCGTGGTCCCCGGCGTCGAACACCTCGAGGGTGGCGAAGGGAGGATCGCACCCCTTTTCGTTCAGCCAGGCCAGGAGCTGCTGGAACGCCCGTTCCACGGCCAGGGGGCGCGGCTTGTAGACGATCTTCCACCCGCCGTCGAACCGGAGGATCAGCACGGTCCGGCCGCCGTGGTGAGGGTCGGACAGACCGCCGGTGACCTCCACGAGGCGGCCCGGCTCGCCTCCTTCGACGAACCGGCGGCGCAGCTCGGGGGCGTCGGCGACCAGGTGATCGAGCATCTCGAAGGACGCTTCCCGCCACTGGTCCAGGCGCAGGACCAGGGCCCGGGCGAGCACCGGGTAGCGGGCCAGGACGTCCAGGGCGACCTCGCGGCGGTACAGGCTGCTCCGAAACGCCGCGAAGCGCTCCCGGGGGGTGTCGCCGGGAAGCCGCTCCTCGTGCTTCGCGACGTGCAGCTCCACCACCAGGACCCGGTTGAGCTGGAGCGCCAGGCTTTCCGGGAGGTGGGCGGTGAGGGCCCGGCAGGCGGAGTCCGGCTCGAAGAGGGGATCGGAGGCGGTCGCGGCGAGCCGCCGGGCGCGTGTGACCAGCCGCTCGAACGCCGACCGGACGAGCGGCTCGACGAGGGGCAGGAAGGGGGAGCGCTCCTGGGCGGCCGGGTCCTCGGGCCACGGGAACGGCTCCCCGACCGGCGCGGAGTAGGCCCGGGAGATCTCCTCCATCCAGGCCGGAGTCTCCCCGCTCCGCTCCCGGAGCGCCTCCGGCGGCTCACCGGCGAGGGTGCGAAGCTCTTCGTCCGTGAGCTCCGCCACGGCCAGGCGCCGGTGCCAGGTCGCGTCGTCGTCCAGCCCCGGCTGGGCGCGCCAGTGCTCGATCCGCCGGGATGCGAGCTCCGGGTCGTACCCGTCCGGATCGGGTCCGCCGGCCCGGCGGAGGGAGTCGAGTCTCTCCGCGAGATCCAGGCCGCGATACCAGCTCGCCCGGCTCATGGTCCGGCTCATGGTGGGAACCGGCTCCACCGGGTCTTCCGATCTGGTGGAGCCGACCGATCCGGCCGATCCGGTGGCACGGCCCCCGGTCTGGTTCCGCTCCCGGACGCCGGTGCCCGGTCGCCCTCCTTGCAAAGCCCTCATCGCATCCTCCCCGCGGCCGGAAATCCTCCGTGACGGCCCGTTGGCAAGGTGCCGTCATCTTCTGCCATTCGATGATGCGCGAGACCATATCATCGACTTGACGGAAACACGAATCTTCAGACGCTCTTCGATGAAGAGCCCGGGCTCCGGGAGACCGCTCAGGCCGGTCTCGCCTCGAGGCGTCGCCAGACGGTGGCGGCCTCCGCCCCGGGACCGATGGGCACCGGGGGACTCGGGACCGCGAAGCCGGAGTCCTCGAGGAGGCGTTCGATCTGGTCCCGGGTGCGGTAGCTCCCTCCCCAGAGGAGGAAGTGGTGGAGGTCGGCCGCGGCGATGCCCGGCGCCCGGGGCTCGCCGGCGTCCGGCATGAGGATCTCGACGATCACGAGCCGTCCGTCGGGCTCCAGGGCGTCGCGGCAGCGGCCGAGGAGGGTCAGGGCGCGCTCGTCGCTCCAGTTGAACAGCACCCGGCACAGCAGCAGCACGTCGCCCGCCGGTACCTCGTCGAACGCGTCCCCCGCGACGACGCGGCAACGCTCCGCCACGCCGTTCCGGCGGAGGACCTCTCCGGCCGGGGCGACCGCTTCCGGCAGGTCGAGCAGCACGCCGCGGCAGCCCGGGGCACGGCGGAGGATCTCGGCGAGCAGGGTCCCGTCGCCGCCGCCCACGTCCACCACGGTCTCGGAACCGGAACGGCCCAGGCCCTCGGCGACCGACGGCGCCAACCACCGGGCGGTCCGGGTCTGCTCGTCGTGCCAGCGGCGCCCCTGTTCCGGGTGCGCCGCCGCGTACTCGAAGAAGGACGCGCCGTAGATCTCACGGAAGACGGGCCGTCCGGTGCGCAGGGCTTCGGGAAGCGCCCCCCACGCCGACCAGGATTCTTCCCCCAGCATGAGGTTGTCGATCCGGTCGAGCCGGTCGGAGAGCGACGTCGGGCCGTAGGCGTCGCCGGGGTGCTCTTCCACGACGCGGAGATCCGCGAGGAAACGGAGCAGCTTGCGGAGCGCCCGGCGGTCGCTCCCGGTCTCCCGCGCCAGCTCCGTCACCGTACGGGGCCCGCCGGCCACGAGGCCGCCGAGGCCCAGCCGGGCGGCCACCTGGACGGCCCGCGAGACCTGGTAAGCGCCCGCCAGCCGTCGCAGCCCGGTCTCCGGGGATCGGATCCCGTCCGAACGCGGCGGGTGATCGCTGTCGTGGGAGCGGCTCATGATCGCAGGCTCGTTCGCGGTCCGGCGAAGAGTATACTCAGCGCTTTCGGAGATACACGAACCATGAGGGCGCACACGGATCGAGAGGACCGGGAGCCGGTCAACGGCACCGACGTGCTGGTCATCGGGAGCGGTGCGGGGGGCGGTCCGCTGGCGCTCGCCCTGGCGCGGGCGGGGCTCCGGGTGCTGGTGCTCGAGAAGGGGCCACGGTTCGATCGCGGGAACTACGCCCACGGCGAGGGCGGGATCTCGCCGGACGCCTTCACGCCCTCGCCGGACGATGACCCCCACACCGTCGTCACCCGGAAGACCTCCGAGCCCCAACGCACCAGCCTGGGGTGGATCGCCTCCTGCGTGGGCGGCGGCACCTCCCACATGGGCGCCTACCTTTACCGCTTCCACCCGGACGACTTCCGCATGCGCAGCCGGTTCGGCGCCCGCGAGGAGCTGGGCGGCGCCCTGGAGGACTGGCCGTACGGCTACGACGAGCTCGAGCCCTACTACAGCCTGGCGGAGTGGGAGGTCGGCGTCTCGGGTGGGCCTCCCGCCTCGGCGGGTGCCGGCGGCTCGAACCCCTGGGAAGATCTGCGCTCCCGGCCGTACCCGATGCCGCCGCTCGCCCCCCACCCGATCGCCACCGAGCTCGACGCGGCCTGCCGGCGACTGGGCCTGGACCCGGTGCCGACGCCCCGGGCGGTCAACTCCCGGGAGTACGGAGGCCGCCCCGCGTGCGCCTACTGCGCGAGCTGTGCCGGGTACGGCTGCCCCGTCGGCGCGCGGGGAAGCACCCAGGAGGCGCTGTTGCCGCGGGCCGAGGCGACCGGCTGGTGCACCGTGCGGTCCCGGGCCATGGTGCGGGAGATCCTGGTGGGCCGTGACGGCCGGGCCCGCGGCTGCGTCTGGGTCGACGAGCACGGCGACCAGCACGAGGTCCGGGCGCGGGTGGTCTGCGTCTGCTGCTCGGCCGTGGAATCGGCCCGGTTGCTCCTCCTGTCCCGGTCCGCGCGGTTTCCCGACGGGCTGGCCAACGCGAACGGCCTCGTGGGCCGGCACCTCCAGTTCCATTCGGTGTCCATCGCCCAGGCCCGCTTCCGGCTCGACCGGTCCCCCGGGAGCCTGCTGCGCGATCCCCATTCGATGCTCGGGAGCTCGGTGATGGACCACTACTTCCTCCCGGACGGCGTGTCCGATCTGCCGAAGGGAGGGGTGTTGCGGTTCGGCCGCGCGACCCAGGTCCTGCCCCCGGCGGCCGAGGCGGCGCGGACGGAGGATCCGGACCGTGGCCTGCTCTACTGCGAGGTGTTCCACGACTTCCTGCCCAACCCGGGGACCCGGGTCGAGCTGGACCCCGACGTGCGGGACCGGTGGGACCTGCCGGTGGCGCGGATCCACCTGGACCGGCCGTCCCATCAGCCGCGTGCGGGCTGGTGGCTCCTGCAGCGCGCCTTCGAAGTCTTCGCCGAGACGGGGGCCGAGGACGTGGCGCCCTCCGAGATCGGCGGGATCGTCGGGCACGTGACCCAGGGCACCTGCCGCGCCGGCCACGATCCGGAGACCTCCGTGCTGAACGAGTACTGCCAGACCCACGAGGTGCCCAACCTCTTCGTGGTGGACGGCAGCTTCATGCCCACGTCCGGAGGGGCCGCCACGACCCTCACCATCCTGGCCAACAGCTTCCGGACCGCGGACCACATCGCGGGGCGCTGCGCGTCGGGAGACCTCTGACAGAATCACGGTTCAGCCCCCGATCCAGCCACTCCTGAGGAGGCCCGCCATGCGAATCCCTCGCCGCTCCGCGATCTTCACGCTCCTCTCCCTTCTCCTTGTCCTGCTCCCGGGCCCGGCTCCCTCCCCGGTCGCCGCGTCCGTCGGGGACGGCGGCGTCGGCTCCCCCGAGGTCGATCGCCTCGCGGGCCTGTGCAAGGCGTGGACGGCGGTGAAGCTGCTCCATCCCTGGATGTTCTCGGGGGGTCCCGACCGCAATCGGGACTGGGACGGTGCGTTCGTGGAGGCCGTACCCGCGGTGCGGGCCGCCGAAGGGGTGGAGGAGTACCGGGCGGCGGTGGCCGGCATGCTCTCGAGCCTGGACGACCCGGTGACCGCGGTGGTGGGCGACCCCGGAGAGGCTGCAGCGGCCGGAGACGGCGCCGGCGCCGAGCCGGCGCCGGAGTCCACGGACACCGAGCCGCCGGAGCTGGTCCGACCGCTCACCGACGAGCTCGTGCTCCTCGACGTGGCGGGATTCCAGGAGGCTTCCGGAGGGACCGCGCTCCTGCAGGCGTTCTGGCGCGGCGACCTGCGGCGGGAGCTGCGCGGCGCACGGGGGGTGATCGTGGACCTCCGCATCCCGCCGGAGACCCCGCCGGAGGAGGACTACTCGGTCTTCGCGCTCTCCCGGGTGGCGCGCGCCCTGGTTCCGGCCCTGGCTCCGGGCCAGGCTCCGGGCCAGGCTCCGGGCCAGGCTCCGGGCCAGCTTCCGGCCCAGCTTCCGGCCGAACCTTCGAGGGAGATCCGGGGGCCGGTTCACCGGTGGCCGATCCACTGGGGA
>JASFUJ010000238.1:0-5901 GCA_050050355.1 Acidobacteriota bacterium | reverse complement strand
GCCATTCCGCCACCTCCTTTCCCCGGAGGCGCGCCGCGGAATCGCTCCCGTCTCGCCACGCCCACCGCGGGGCGCTCTCGGATCTCGTGAGCTCGTCGGTCGGGAGGGGGTCGCGGGGTCGGCCCGGCGGGCACCTCCCCCCGTCCGGCGACGGGAGGGCGGCGCCGCGTCTTCGTAGATAAGTGACTCCGAGGAAGAAAGCGTTTCACTCCTGTAGACTGCACCCGCCCGTGCACGCACGGGGAACCACCCGCCCGGGTGTGGCCGGTCTCGCCCCCCGTCCCCGAGAATGATCTCGGAGCGTGCGCGGCGAGGGTGCGGTTCCCGCGATCGATTCGTCCAGGACCGCGCTGACTGCGCAGACTCCCAGCAGCCGTCGCCGGGAGTCGTTCGAGAGGAGCTCGCCATTCGCGTCGCACCGCATCCATACGATTCGATCCGCCGCCCGGAGCCCACCAACAAGGATTCCACCCACAGCGGGCACCGGGCGGCGCTCTACGATCCGCGCTGGGAGGTGGACGGCTGCGGGGTCGGGTTCGTCGCCGATCTCCACGGCCGCCGCTCCCACGAGATCGTCGACCAGGGGCTGGAGATCCTGGTCAACCTGACCCACCGCGGCGCGTCCGGCGCGGACGCGACCACCGGCGACGGCGCCGGCCTGCTCCTCCAGATGCCTCACGAGCTCCTCCGGGCCGCGGCTCGGGAGGAGGGCTTCACGCTCCCTGCCGAGGGGGAGTACGGCGTCGCCATGCTCTTCCTGCCGCGGGACGAGGGGCTGCGGCGCCGGTGCGAGCGGGTGTTCGAGGAGGCGGTCACCGGCCGCGGGCACCGGGTGCTCGGCTGGCGGGACGTGCCGGTCGACCGGGACGCCCTGGGGCGGATCGCCGCCGAGAAGGAACCGGTCATCCGCCAGCTCTTCGTCGGTCGAGGGCCCGCGGGACGAGCCCTGGCCGACGGAGGAAGCCCCGACCGAGACGCCTTCGAACGGGATCTCTACGTGACCCGCAAGGCGGCCGAGGAGGGGGCGATCGCGGCCGGCGCCCGGATCCCCGAAGACGTCTACGTGGTGAGCTGCAGCTCCCGCACCTTGATCTACAAGGGGCTGCTGCTCGCGTGGCAGCTCCCGCGCTACTTCCCGGACCTGCTCGACTCGCGCATGGCGAGCGCCCTCGCCCTGGTCCACCAACGCTTCTCCACCAACACCTTCCCCGAGTGGGACCTGGCCCAGCCCTTCCGGTACCTGGCCCACAACGGCGAGATCAACACCCTCCAGGGCAACGCCAACTGGATGCGCGCCCGGGAGGCGCTGCTGGCGAGCGAGCGGTTCGCGGACGGCGACCTCGAGCTCCTCCGCCCGATCGTGCGCGCCGGGGCCTCGGACTCCGCCTGCTTCGACAACGTGCTGGAGCTGCTGATCCAGGGCGGCCGCTCACTCCCCCACGCGATCATGATGATGATCCCGGAGGCCTGGGAGCGGGATCCGCGGATGAGCGAGGAGCTGCGGGGGTTCTACGAGTACCACGCCATGCTGATGGAGCCGTGGGACGGCCCCGCGTCGATCGCGTTCACCGACGGGCGCATCATCGGAGCGACCCTCGACCGCAACGGCCTGCGGCCGTCGCGCTATGTGGTGACCAGGGACGGCCTGGTGGTGATGGCCAGCGAGGTCGGCGTGCTCGACCTGCCCGCGTCCCACATCGTCCGGAAGGGACGCCTGCAACCGGGGCGGCTGTTCCTCGTGGACCTGGAGGAGCACCGGATCCTCGGGGACTCGGAGGTCAAGCACGCGATCGCCGCCCGCCGGCCCTACGCCCGCTGGGTCGACGAGCAGAAGGTGCGGCTCGAGGAGCTGCCGTCGCCGGAGGAGGCGCGGGAGCCGGGGCGCGAGGACCTGCTCCGGCTCGAGCGCCTGTTCGGCTACACGGTGGAGGACGAGAAGATCTTCCTCGGTCCCATGGCCCGGACCGGCAAGGAGCCGATCGGCGCGATGGGGGACGATTCCCCGCTGGCGGCGCTCTCCAGCCGGCCCAAGCTCCTCTACGAGTACTTCAAGCAGCACTTCGCCCAGGTCTCGAACCCGCCCATCGACGCCATCCGGGAGGAGCTGGTCACCAGCCTGGTGACCATGGTCGGGGCCGAAGGGAACCTGCTGGAGGAGACGCCGGAGCAGGCTCACCTGCTGGAGCTGCCCCATCCGATCCTGACCAACCGGCAGCTCGCCAAGCTGCGCGAGGTGGAGGTGGGGAGCTTCCGGTCGACCACGCTGTCGATCCTCTGGCGGCCACCCGAGGACGCGGAGACTCCGGCGGGCGAGGCGCTCGAGGCGGCCCTCGGAGAGCTCTGCGACCACGCCGAGGAAAAGGTCCGGGAGGGCAAGACCGTGCTCATCCTCTCCGACCGGCTCGCATTCGGAGAGGACGCCGGTGCGTCGGCTGCATCGGACTGGGCCCCGATCCCGGCGCTCCTCGCCACCGGAGCGGTCCACCACCACCTGATCCGCAAGGGGCTCCGGAAGTGCTGCGGCCTGGTGGTCGAGTCCGGCGAGCCGCGGGAGAGCCACCACTTCGCCCTGCTGATCGGCTACGGCGCCTCCGCCGTCAATCCCTGGATCGCGTTCGACATCCTGGTGGAGATGGTGGAGGACGGGCGCCTGCAGGAGCCGGGGGAGAGCGACGACGAGCCCCGGGTGATGGACTACGAGACCGCGCGCGACAACTACATCGAGGCGGCCTCGAAGAGCCTGCTCAAGGTGCTCTCCAAGATGGGGATCTCGACCCTCCAGAGCTACCACGGAGCCCAGATCTTCGAGGCGGTCGGGCTCGACCGCCGGCTCGTGGAGCGCTACTTCACCGGCACCCCGAGCCGGGTGGGCGGGGCCGACCTGGAGGCGATCGCCGAGGAGGCCCGCCGGCGCCACCGGAGCGCCTACCCGCGCCGTTACCGGGCCGACGTCCACCTGGACTGGGGCGGCGAGTACGCCTGGCGGGCGGAGGGCGAGGAACACGTCTGGACCCCCATGGCCATCGCCCACCTCCAGCGGGCCGTGCGCAACGACGATCCGGAAGCCTACCGAAGCTTCTCGGACGCGGTGTCCGAGGCGGACGGCCGGATCCTCACCCTGCGCGGGCTGCTCCGGTTCAGCCACGACCGGGACCCGGTGCCGATCGAGGAGATCGAGCCGGAGGAGGCGATTTTGGCCCGGTTCAAGACCGGCGCCATGAGCCTGGGCTCGATCAGCGCCGAGACCCACGAGACCCTCGCCATCGCCATGAACCGGCTGGGAGGCAGGTCCAACACCGGCGAAGGGGGCGAGGACGAGCGCCGCTACACCCCGGACGAGTCGGGGGACAGCCGGCGGAGCGCCATCAAGCAGGTGGCGTCCGGCCGGTTCGGCGTGACCGCCACCTACCTGGCCAACGCGGACGAGATCCAGATCAAGATGGCCCAGGGGGCCAAGCCCGGCGAGGGCGGCCAGCTCCCCGGCTCCAAGGTGTCGGTGGAGATCGCCGCCGTCCGCCACTCGACGCCGGGGGTGGGGCTGATCTCGCCGCCGCCCCACCACGACATCTACTCGATCGAGGACCTGGCCCAGCTCATCTTCGACCTCAAGAACGCCAACCCGGACGCCCGCATCAACGTCAAGCTGGTGGCCCGCGCCGGGGTCGGCACGATCGCCGCTGGAGTGGCCAAGGGCCACGCCGACGTGGTGCTCATCTCCGGGGACTCGGGCGGCACCGGGGCTTCCCCCTGGTCGAGCATCAAGCACGCCGGCATCCCCTGGGAGATCGGCCTGGCCGAGACCCACCAGGTGCTGGTGGACAACGGCCTGCGCAGCCGGATCGTGGTCGAGACCGACGGCGGCCTCAAGAACGGCCGGGACGTGGTGATCGCGGCCCTGCTCGGAGCCGAGGAGTTCGGGTTCTCGACCGCGCCACTGATCAGCCTGGGCTGCATCTACCTGCGCAAGTGCCACCTCAACACCTGCTCGGTGGGGATCGCCACCCAGCGCCCGGAGCTGCGCAAGAAGTTCGCCGGCGAGCCGGCCCACGTGGAGCGCTACCTCCGCTTCGTCGCCCGGGAGGTGCGCGAGCTCATGGCGGAGCTCGGCTTCCGGACGGTGAACGAGATGGTGGGCCAGGTGGATGCGCTCGACGCGAGCGCGGCGCTGGCCGAGAACGCGGCGGGAGGCTCCGCCTGGAAGGCGGCCGGACTCGACCTCTCGCCCCTGCTCGACCCCGCGCGGGCCGCCAAGCCGACGGACCTCTACTGCACGGTGGCCCAGGACCACGGGCTCGACGGCCAGCTCGACCACGAGCTGATCCGGATGGCCCTGCCGGCCATCGAAGAGGGCCTGCCGATCACCGGCGAGATCCCGATCCGCAACGCCAACCGCACCGTGGGCGCCCTGCTCAGCCACCGGGTGGCCCGCCACCGCGGCAGCGAGGGCCTGCCGCCCGGCACCATCCGCTTCCGCTTCCACGGCTCCGCGGGCCAGAGCTTCGGGGCGTTCCTGTCGAAGGGCATCCGCTTCGAGCTGGAAGGGGACACCAACGACTACCTGGGCAAGGGCCTCTCCGGCGGCGAGCTCATCGTCTTCCCGCCCCTCGACTCCGCCTTCGTTCCGGAGGAGAACATCATCGTCGGCAACGTGTCCCTCTACGGCGCCACCAGCGGCGAGGCGTACCTCCGGGGCATGGCGGGCGAGCGCTTCTGCGTGCGCAACAGCGGCGTGCGCGCCGTCGTGGAGGGCGTGGGCGACCACGGCTGCGAGTACATGACCGGCGGCCGCGTGGTGGTCCTGGGAGCGATCGGGCGGAACTTCGCCGGCGGCATGAGCGGCGGGATCGCCTACGTCCTGCCGGACCCGCTGGGGCCGGAGGGCGCGGACGGCGGCGACCGGGACGCCGCGGCGGCGCTCATCAACCCGGGGATGGTCGAGCTCGAGAGCCTGGACGAGGAGTCGGAGGTCGCCGAGGTCCGCGCGATGATCGCCGGCCACCTGGAGCGCACCGGCAGCACCGTGGCCGAGGCGGTCCTGGCCGACTGGGAGCGCGCCGTGCCCCGGTTCATCAAGGTCATGCCGGTCGACTACAAGGAAGCCCTCGCCACCGGCACGGCCCACAGAGAGTACTGATGCGACCCTCGACCCACCACTCGAAGCGGCCGGCCTCCGCGCCGGCCGGATGCGAGCGAAGCGAGCCGCCCTACCCGGCCTCCGCGCCGGCCGACCGACGCCGAGGGCGTCCACCTATGCCGGCCTCCGCGCCGGCCGAGAGCCCACCGACCACGGAGCAGGGAGCTAGCGAATGGGGAAGACGACCGGATTCCTGGAGTACGCCCGCCGGGACGTGCCGAAACGGCCCGCGGAGGAGCGCAAGGAGGACTGGCGGGAGGTCTACTCCGGCCGGCCGGAGGAGGAGGTCGCCGTCCAGGGCGCCCGTTGCATGGACTGCGGCATCCCCTTCTGCCAGTCGGACACCGGCTGCCCCCTCGGCAACCTGATCCCGGACTGGAACGACCTGGTCTACCGGGGCGACTGGGAAGAGGCCATCCACCGCCTCCACGCCACCAACAACTTCCCGGAGATCACCGGCCGCGTCTGCCCGGCCCCGTGCGAGGAGGCCTGCACCCTCAACATCAACGAGGACCCGGTGTCGATCAAGCTGATCGAGAAGTCGATCGCCGATCGCGCCTTCTCCGAGGGCTGGACCGTCCCCGAGCCGGCGGCGCGGCCCACCGGCAAGCGGGTGGCCGTGGTCGGCAGCGGCCCGGCGGGGATGGCCGGCGCCCAGCAGCTCGCCCGGGCCGGTCACGAGGTGGTGCTCTTCGAGCGCGAGGACCGGATCGGCGGGCTGCTCCGCTACGGCATCCCGGACTTCAAGATGGACAAGGGGATCATCG
>JASFUJ010000237.1:0-5917 GCA_050050355.1 Acidobacteriota bacterium | reverse complement strand
TCTCCAACAGCCTGGTGGTGGTCGTGCCCGAGGGAGCGGACGCCGAGATTCGCGGCCCGCGCGATCTGCTGGCGTTCGACCGGATCGCCCTGCCCGATCCGGAGGCGGTGCCGGCGGGGGTCTACGCTCGGCGCTGGCTGGAGGCCGAGGGATTGTGGACGGAGCTCGAGCCGCGGGTGGTGCCGGCCCTGGACGTGCGGGCGAACCTGGCGGCGGTGGCGTCGGGAGGGTTGCCGGCGGGGGTGGTCTACGCCACCGACGCGGCGGTGAGCGATCGGGTGGAGGTGGTCTACCGGGTGCCCGGACCGCCGGCGGGGAGCGGTCCGGAGATCGTCTACTGGGCGGCCCCGGTCACCGGCGGGGATCGGGAGGCCGCCGGACGGTTCCTGGCGTTTCTGCAAGCCCCGGAGGCGGGGGAGGTCTTCCGGCGCTTCGGGTTCCGGCATCTGACGACCGAGGCGGGCCGATGACCGGTCTGCTCGGCCTGGTGGCCTTCACCCTCGGGGTCTCCTGTGCCGCGACGCTGCTCGTCCTGCCGCCCGGGATCGCCCTCGGCTGGGCCCTGTCGCGGCCGGGCTGGCCGGGGCGCTCGGCGGTGGAGGCGGCGGTCTCGCTGCCCCTGGTGTTGCCGCCGACGGCGGTCGGCCTGGGTCTGCTGCTGCTGCTCGGCCCCCGGGGACCGGTCGGGGGGCCGCTCCGCGACCTCCTCGGAGTCGAGATCACCTTCACCTGGAAGGCGGTGGTGGTGGCGATCGGCGTGGTCTCGCTGCCGCTCCTGGTGCGGAGCGTGCGTTCGGCCCTGGAAGAGGTGGACCCGCGCCTGCTCGGGGTGGCGCGCACCCTGGGGCGGGGCCCCCTGGCCACCTTTTTCACCGTGCACCTGCCGCTGGCGTGGCGCGGGGTGCTGGCCGGGGTGGTGCTGGCGTTCGCCCGGGGCCTGGGCGAGTTCGGGGCCACGATCCTGGTGGCGGGCAACATCCCGGGGCGGACCCAGACCCTGGCGCTGGCCATCTTCCAGCGGGTCCAGGTGGGCCGGGAGCGGGAGGCCATGATGCTGGCCGGAGCGTCGGTGCTGCTCGCCTTCCTGCTGCTCCTCGCGGTGGAGTGGCTCACCCGACGGCGGGAGCGGAGGCTGGACCGGTGAGCCCGCCCGCGATCCGCATCGACCTCTCCCTGCCCCTCGACCGCTTCGTGCTCCGGGTGGAGGCCGCCCTGGGGCGGGCGGCGGCGATCCTGGGGCCGTCCGGGGCGGGGAAGACGGCGCTGCTGGAGTCGATCGCCGGGCTGCGGCCGGCCCGGGGGCGGGTGGAGGTGGCCGGGGCGGTGCTGCAGGACACGGAGCCCCGTTCGCGGCGCTGGAGCGCGTGGAGCCGGCGCGGGAGCCGGCTCCGCCTGCCCCCGGAGCGCCGGCGGCTCGGCTACGTGCCCCAGGAGGGGGCGCTGTTCCCCCACCTCTCGGTGCGCTCGAACCTGCTGTTCGGCCGGCGGTCCGGGCGCGGCGGCCGGGTGGAGCCTGCGGGGGAGGACGAGCTGGCGGCGGTGGTCGCGGCGCTCGACCTGGAGCCGCTCCTGGACCGTTCGCCGCGGCACCTGTCCGGCGGCGAGCGGCGGCGCGTGGCGCTGGGCCGGGCGCTCCTGGCGCGTCCCCGGCTGCTGCTCCTCGACGAGCCCACGGCGGGCCTCGATCCGCTGCGCGCGCGCAAGGCGCTGGCGCGGGTGCGGCAGGTGCGCCGGGAGCTGGGGGTGCCGCTGCTGGTGGTGACCCACCGGCCGGAGGAGGCGGCGGCGCTGGCGGAGGAGGTGGTGGTCCTGGAAGAGGGGCGGGTCCGGGACGCGGGGGCGGTGCGGGAGGTGCTGGCGCGGCTCGCCCGGGGCGCGGCGGCCGCGGCGGAGACGCTGGTGGAGGCCCGGGTGGAGGAGCACCGCGGGGCGGACGGGGTGACGCGGGTGCGGCTGGCGGAGGGGGGGGACGGGGTGTCGCTGAGCATCCCGCACCTGCCCGACCTGGCGATCGGCGAAAGGGTGCTCCTGGCGGTGGGGGCGGACGAGGTGCTGGTGTCGGTGGACCGGCCGGCGGGGTTGTCGGCGCGGAACGCGGTGCGGGTGGTGGTGGAGGGGGTCGAGGAGGCGGAGGACGCGCTGCTGCTGCGGGCCGGTCCGTGGATGGCGCACCTGACGCCGGAGGCGGTGCGGGAGCTGGGGCTCGTGGTGGGGCGGGAGGTGTGGCTGGTGGTGAAGACGCACGCGTGGCGGGTGGTGGCGGGGTAGGGCTTCGACGGGGGGTTCGCCGGGAGCGGGTCGGGAGGCCCCGGCTCCGGAACGCCGCGCGTGGAAGGGCGGTTGGGCGGGCAACGCGCGGCTCGGCTCGGGCCGCGCCGGCTCTGGATGGTGGCTCGGCGGTCTCGTGAGCGCGTCCCTCGACGTCCTCCACCGGGGCCTCCCGACCCGCTCCACATCCCATCGTTCGTTGCCGCAGCCCTCCCCCGGCCGAGGGCTCTTCTGCTCCCCCCTGGGAGAGGGCTGTTCAGCCCGCGCCCCCCTCTCCCCCTGACCCGGAAGGGGGGAGAGGGCCGGGGTGAGGGGATGTTGCGGGCGCCGTGTCTGGCGAGCACCCGGGTCGCTCCGGGGGCTCGCGGCCTCCGGCACGGCTCCGCCTGGAGGACTTCGGCCGGGTGGCTCCGCCTGCCAGCGCCTCGCGGACGGTCGGGCTTGCCCTGCGGCCGGGCCTGCCAGGTCCGCGGTCGCTGACGCCTGCGGCCGGGAGCCCCCGGAACGACCCTGAACATCCCGTGTGGTCCACGGGTCGCCGTTCGTCGCCGCACCGACCGAAGAGTTGCCTCGCAGGGGAGAGGGTTCTTCTGCTCCCCCGGGGAGAGGGCTCTCCAGCCCGCGCCCCCCTCTCCCCCTGACCCGGAAGGGGGGAGAGGGCCGGGGTGAGGGGATTCACGGGGATCGGGAGGGGTGTGGATCCGTGACAAGATTCCGTCTCCAGGAGGTGACCAGATGGGACTTGTCGATGGGTTGCTGGGCAACATGGTTCGGGAGTCGACGGGGTTCGATCCGCGGACGGTGCGGAAGCTGACGCGGGGGGTGGGGCTGAAGCATCTGCTGGTGCTGGGCGGGGCGGCGGCCCTGGCGATCAACAAGGCGGGGCCGGCGAGCACGGCGCCACCGGCGCGAAGCGGGGGCGCGACCCGGTCGCGGACGCAGATGCCGTCGACCTCCGGCGGGCCGGCCTACGATCGGACCACCGACCGGACCACCGGGCAGACCCCAGGCCGGACGAGCAGGCTCTCGGTGCCGCCCCCTCCACCGCCTCCTCCGCCGGGCGCTGCGAGCACGGCGCCTCCACCACCGCCGCCCCCGGCCCCTGTCGAGAACGAGGAGAACGAGCTCGGAACCGAGCCCCCTCACGGTGCTCCGGAGGAGGTCGAGCTGCCGCCGGAGGCCGCGGTGCCGGCGCTCCGCACCATGATCGCCGCGGCCCTGGCCGATGGCGAGATGGGCGAGCAGGAGCGCTCCATGGTCCTCGACCACATCGAGTCCGCGGACCTGCCCGAGGACCAGGTCCAGCGCCTGCGCCAGGATCTCGTGCTCCCCCCGGGGCCCACCGAGCTGGCCCGCATGGCCCCGGTTCCCGAGGCCCGGGAGACCCTCTATCGCCTCGCCGCCGTCGTGCTCATGGCCGACGGCAAGGCCACGGAGACCGAGCGCCAGTGGCTCGGCCGCCTGGCCGGGGCCTTCGAGATCGGCGAGGAGCGCAAGGAGGAGATGGAGAGGGAGATGGGGCTCTAGATCCCCCCTCCTCTCCCCGTCCCCCTCCCGCTTGACGCAACATGGGCTGTACGATTTGCCTACGAGGTGTTCTCCAGGGGTCGTGAGTCGTGCATTTTGGGCATGACGTGGCAACACCCTCATCCCGGCCCTCTCCCCGATCCGTGCTAACTTCGCCCTCCATGCGCCCCCTGTTCATCACCTTCGAGGGCCTCGACGGCAGCGGCAAGACCACCCACCTGCGCCGCGTCGCGCAACGGCTCCGGGACCGCGGCATCCCCCACCGCAGGACCCACGAGCCGGGCGGCACTCCGCTGGGTGACGAGATCCGGAGGATTTTCCTCAGCTCGCGCTGGGGGCGGATGGACGGCGTCGTCGAGACGCTGCTGGTCTTCGCCAGCCGGCGCCAGCACCTGCTGGAGGTGATCGACCCGGCCCTGGCCGCCGGCGAGCACGTGCTCTGCGACCGGTTCACGGACTCGACCCGCGCCTACCAGGGGTCCGGCCACGGCGTCGACCGGGCGATGATCGACCGGATCGACCGGGTCGCCACCGGTGGGCGCGTTCCGGACCGGACGCTCCTCTTCGACCTGCCGGCCGAACAGGCCCGCGCCCGCGGCGCCCACCCCGAACGCGAGGCCCACCCGGACGCGCGGCGCCTGGACGAGGAGGACCTGGACTTCTACCGCCGGGCCCGCGAAGGGTTCCTCGGGCTCGCCCGCGCCGAGCCCGAGCGCATCCGCGTGATCGACTCCTCCGGCCCCAAGGAGGAGACCGCCCGCCAGGTGCGCGCGGCTCTGGCCGACCTGCTCGACGGCCCGCCCTCCGCGGAGGCGCCGACGGTGGAGGAGGGCGACCGGTGAACGGCGACGAGGCCCGCGAGCTGGCCCGCAGGGGGGAGCTCTACCCGGGGGTGATCCTCCACGGCGCCACCGACCCGGCGCGCCGCGGGGCGGCCCTGGAGCTCGCGCGGACCCTGCTCTGCGACGCGGCGCCGGACGAGCGCCCGTGCGGACGGTGTCGCCACTGCCGCCGGATCCCCCTCCCGGAGCCGTCGGAGCCGACCGACGACGGAGCCGGCCGCTCCGAGCTCTTCCACCCCGACCTGCAGATCCTCGAGCGGGATCTCAAGACCTCCACCTCCGTCGAGGCCACCAAGGCGTTCCTGAAGACCGCCCAGGTCTCGCCGTTCGAGGCCCGGGGTCAGGTCTTCGTCATCACCAACGCCGAGACCCTCAGCGGCGAGGCCGCCAACGCGCTCCTCAAGACCCTGGAGGAGCCCCACACCTCGGCGCCGCGCCACTTCCTGCTGCTCGCCCCGTCGCGGCTCGACCTGCTGCCCACCCTGCGGAGCCGGTCGCTCTCGGTCTACCTGGGGCCGGCGGAGAGCCTGCCGGACGACGAGGTCGAGCCCCTCGCGGACGACCTGGCCGGTTGCCTGGCGGGCTGGCTCGAGACCGGCTCGTCCGCCTGGCTGCTGGCGGCCGCGAGTGCCATCGAGACCGCCGGCGACTGGAGCGACCCGCGGGCCCAGCGGCCCTGGGCGCTGGGCGCCCGCGCGCTGGTCCTCGCCCGCGACCGGGTCCGGGACCGACTCCCGGCCCTGGATGGGCCGTCGGCGGACGAGGAGGGGCTGGCCAGGCTGTCCCGGGGCGTCCTGGCCGCCGCCGAGGACCTCCTGGGCGCACCGTCCTACCGCCTGCGGTCGATCCCCGCGGCCCGCATCCTGGACGGTGTCCTCGCCCACCGGCTGGCCTCCTCCGGGACGGCTCCCGGCGGCGGGGATCGGCTTGCCGGCCCCCGGCGGCGCCGGTAGAATCGTCCTTCCGAAGTTGCGCCCTTCCGCCGTGCGTGCATCCACCCGCCGAGTGAGCAAGGAGTTCCCCATGAGCTCGTCACCCATCCAGAACCGGCTCCGCCGGATCGCTGGCCCCATCGTCCTCACCCTCCTCGCGATCCTCGGAGGTTGGGCGGCCACCGCCTGCACCGTCCGGGCGGACAACGCCGAGGGGGAGCCCTCGCAGGAGGCCTCCCTCGATGCCAAGACCAGCGCCGATCGCCAGGGCACGGAGATCCTCGCCCGGGTCGAAGGGGAGGTCATCACCCGGACGGCGGTGGAGGAGCAGGCCGCCGACGAGCTGGA
>JASFUJ010000236.1:0-5920 GCA_050050355.1 Acidobacteriota bacterium | reverse complement strand
GGGTTCATCCCGGTCGATCGCGGCGACAGCTCCAAGGCCCGGAACACGTTCGCCGCCGCCCGGGAGCGCCTCGGCCGGGGCACGTCGGTGCTGCTGTTCCCGGAAGGAGGGCGCTCGCTGGACGGCCTGCTGCACCCCTTCCAGCGCGGAGGTCTGCTCCTGGCTCTCAAGACGGGCCTGCCGATCGTTCCCGTGGGGATCCGCGGCACCCTCGGGCGCCAGCGCCGGGGGAGCTTCAAGATCCACCCGGGCCGGGTGAGCGTGCACTACGGCGAGCCGATCGATCCGGCGGAGTACGGGATCCGGGGGCGGCGGGAGCTGGAGGAGGAGCTGCGGCGGAGGATCGAGGAGCTGGCGGCGACCGGCAGCTCGGACGAGGTGGTTCGTTAGGCATCGACAAACGCCGGGTTCGTGACGAGGGAGCCTCGCGAGGTTGCCCTCTCCTGGGAATCCCGGCGGGGGCTGGTACGCTTTTCTCTCGGGGTGGGCCGCGTGCCGGGCCGCCCCGTCGTCGACCGCCCGAGCCGTCCGATTCGAACCCGAACCCGAGACCACGACATGGCCAACGATCTGCAAGACCGCATCTGGCAAGCCCTCAAGACCGTCAAGTTCCCCGGCATGAGCCGGGACATCGTCTCCTTCGGCTTCGTCGAGGGGATCGAGACCGACGGCGGGCGGGCCGCCGTGACCCTGCACATGACCACCCACAACGAAGAGGCGGTGGCCCGCGTGCGCGACGAGGTGGAGCGGGCCGTGGCCGGGGTGGAGGGGGTCGAGTCCGCCGAGGTCGAGATGAAGGTCTCGAAGCCTCCCGGTCAGCCCGGCCGGCCCGGCGGCGGCGCCCAGCGGGCGGTCTCCCAGTCCGCCGAGGTCCTCCCCGGCGTGCGGCACGTGGTCGCCGTGGCCTCGGGCAAGGGGGGCGTCGGCAAGTCGACGGTCGCCGCCAACCTGGCGGTCGCCCTGGCCCGGGAGGGCCACGCCGTCGGCCTGCTGGACGCGGACATCTACGGGCCGTCCATGCCGACCATGTTCGGCATCAAGGACCGGCCGCGGATCGAGGGCGACCGGGTCGTGCCGTTCGAGCGCTACGGAGTGAAGGTGATGTCCCTCGGGTTCATCCTGGAGGCCGACACGCCGGTGATCTGGCGCGGTCCCATGGTGATGAAGGCGCTGGAGCAGATGCTCGGCGATGTGGACTGGGGGGAGCTCGACTACATGATCGTCGACCTCCCTCCGGGCACCGGCGACGCCCAGCTCACGATCACCCAGAAGGTCCCCCTGTCCGGGGCGGTCGTCGTCACCACCCCCCAGGACGTGGCGCTGATCGACGCCCGCAAGGGGCTCGCCATGTTCCGCAAGGTGAACGTGCCGGTGGTCGGCATCGTGGAGAACATGGGCACCTTCGTCTGCCCCCACTGCGGCGAGGAGACCGACATCTTCAAGCACGGAGGCGGGGAGCGCACCGCCCACCTGCTGGAGACGGAGTTCCTCGGAACCATCCCGCTCGATCCGCAGATCGTGCGCTCCGGGGACGAGGGCCGGCCGATCGTCGACGCCGACCCGGACGGCCGCCACGGCGAAGCCTTTCGCAAGGTCGCCCGGGCGGTGGCGGAGGAGGCGGAGAGGCGGGCCGGCGAACGGCCCGAGATGTCCATTGTCTAGACATCTACGAAGTCCGGATTCGTAACGCCTGTGTCAAGTTCGCCCGATCCATCGGACACGCCGCTCCGATCAATCTTGACGAGCCTCTGGATCGCCCCTCCCAGCTCCCCGTCCCCCTTCCTCGGTCCTCTGGATCTCCCCTCCAAACCCCCCGTCCCTCTTCCTCCCCTCGCGGGGAGGCAGGGGGCGTCGCCGCCCGGAGCTCGCGGCGCTTCGACGTTGGGGAGTCTCGTCGGTTCGAGGCGAAGCTTCACTGGGAGGCTGTGCGGCACGGGTTGGCGTTCGAGGGTTCGTTGCACTCCGTTTCGGGGTTGAATCGGTGACCGTCTCCGACCGTGTCGCACTCGTCGCGGATGCGCACCTGGGGGGTCCGGGTGGGCCGGCGGAGCCGTTGGTGGAGCAGCTCCGGAGGCTTCCGGAGGCCGGGTGCGGGCGCCTGGTGCTGCTCGGGGACCTGTTCCAGCTCTGGATCGGCGATCGCCGCTACGAGACTCCGGACATCGCGCGGGTGGTGGAGGAGCTGGCGTCGCTCCGTCGCGCCGGCGTGCGCGTGGAGTACATCGAGGGGAACCGGGATTTCTTCCTGGCCGGCAGCCCCTACGCCCACGCCTTCGACCTGGTGACCACGGAGCTGGCCTTCGTGGTGGGCGGCACGCGGTACCTGGCCGTGCACGGGGACGGCCTGGACCGGCGCGACTGGAAGTATCGTTTCTGGCGCGCCGTCTCGAAGAGCGCGGCGGGCCGGCTCATCGGCCGCAACATCCCGCGCCGGATCGCCGGGCGCGCCGTGCGCGGAACCGAAGAGCGCCTGTCCGCCACCAATCTGGAGCACAAGCGGCGCATTCCGGAGGAAGTCTTGCGGGAGTACGGAGCACGGCGTCTCGCCGAGGGGCACGACGTCCTGCTGCTCGGTCACTTCCACGTGGAACGCACCCTCGAGGTCGACGGTGGCGAGGTCCGGTTGATCGACGCCTGGTACAACTCCGGCCGCATCGAATGGCTATGACGCGCCCGGTTCCGGCCGGCCGGGTCGTGCGCGGCACGGTCACCCCACCCCCGTCGAAGAGCGTGACGCACCGGTGTCTGAGCCTCGCGCTGCTCGGGGGGAAGGAGTGCCGGATCGAGCGGCCGCTGCTGGCGGAGGACACCCGGCTGTACCTGGACGCCCTGGGCACGCTCGGCTGGTCGGTGGAGCACCGGGGAGAGGACGTGATGGTCACGCCGCCGGCTCGGCCGGAGAGATCGGTGGAGCGACGGGAGGTCTTCTGCGGCAATGCCGGGACCATGTTCCGGTTCCTGACCGCGATCCTGACCGTGTTGCCGGGGAGGTTCCGGCTGGACGGCACGCCCCGGCTCCGGGAGCGGCCGGTGGGGCCACTGCTCGAAGCGCTCCGCTCCCTCGGAGCGAGGATCGAGTGTCCGGTGCGCGCCGGCCACGCGCCACTGGAGATCGAGGGGGAGAGCCTGCGGGGCGGGCGGGCGCTCCTGGACGCGGGGGAGTCGAGCCAGTACCTGTCGGCGCTGCTGCTGGCCTGCCTGCGGGCGCCCGGCGCGAGCCGGCTGGAGGTCGCGGCGCTGACCTCGTCGCCGTACGTGGAGCTCACCCGCGAGGCCATCCGGCGCGCCGTGTCGGGCGGGGATCCGGTGAGGGAACGTCCGCCGGCGGAGAAGGGCGCGGGGAGCAGAGCGTTCGAGATCTCGCCGGTCACCCCGTCGGCGCGGCGCCTGCCGGTGGAGGCGGACCTGTCGGCGGCCTGCTACCCGGCGGCGGGGGCGGCCCTGACGGGGGGGACGGTGGTGATCGAAGGCGTCCGGAGCGACTCGGCCCAAGGGGACCGGCGGTTCTTCGGTCTGCTGGAGCGGATGGGGGCCGCGGTGTCGTGGAGTGAAGATGGGGCCGAGGTCCGGGGAACCGGCCGGCTGGACGCGCCGGGTGGGGTGGACCTTTCCGCGACGCCGGACCAGGTGCCGACCCTGGCCGCCCTGGCCCCCTTCGCCCGGGGCGTCACCCGGATCGAAAACGTCGCCCACCTGAGGATCAAGGAGAGCGACCGGCTCCGGTCCATGGCGGACGGCCTCGCCCGCCTCGGCGTGCCGGTCGAGGAGCGGCCGGACGGGCTGGTGATCCCCGGGTGCTGGGCGGAGGAGCGGCGCGTGGTGCCCGGCGAGCGGACCGTGATCGATCCCCATGACGACCACCGGATCGCCATGAGCTTCGCCCTGGTCGGGCTGCGGCGGGACGGAGTGGTCGTGGCCCGTCCCGAGGTGGTCGCCAAGTCCTATCCCGGGTTCTGGGACGACCTCGACGCCCTGCTTCGGTAGCCCCTCGACCAGCGAAACTTCGCCCGCGGCCGAAGAGGGATGCGCCGATCCGTGTCTCGTTTCGGGGACACGGCACACCGACAGTTTCGGTACCCGGAGACTCTTCTTCCGCGGGCGCGCCGGGTGTCGTCCCCGCCGGGGACTTCGCTCCGCGCCCCGACGAACGACGCGATGGCCGACGTCCCCAAAACCGCCGGACCCGTGCCCGCCGGACCGGACGGTGGAGGTCCGCAGCTCGCGCCGCCCGGGGCGGCCCGGTGGACCGACCGCCGGCGGCTCGGCCTCCTGCTCGAAGGGGCCGAGCACCTCGCCGAGCTGGAGGCGTCGGGACGTCACCTGGCCGACGGCTGGACGGGCGCCCGCCTGACCCCGTCGGGTCGCCTGGCCGGCCCGGCGTCGGCGGACGGGCCGGATCGGGTCTTCGCCCAGGAGCGGCTCCGCGACCTGGTGGGGATCCTCTTCGGCTCGCGCGACGAGGTGGCCGGCAGGGGGCGGGCGCGCCGGATCGTCCGGGAGCTGCTCGAGGGCTGGCGCCAGTCCCTGGCGCCGCTGCCGGCCCGGCGCGCCGTCCGGCAGATCCTGGACGCGGCGCCCTTTCTAGGTCCCGCCGGAAGGATCGATGCCCCGGAGGGGGGAGCTCCGCTCGATCGCGCCCGGGCGCTCTACGGCCGGGGCCGGTTCGCCGCCGCCGTCGAGCTCCTCGCCGGGGCGGGCTCCGGCGGGGAGAGCCCGGAGGCGGAAGCCCTGACGCTCCGCTGCCGGCTCCTCCTCGGCGAGCTCGACGCCGTGATCCGCCGCCTCCACGCGCTCGCCGGCGAGCCGCTGCCCCGGGCGGTCGTGGTCGACCTGGCGGAGCTGGCCGTGCGCGCGGCGGGCAACCGCCATCGCCCGGCCCTGGCCCGGGGCTGGCTCGAGCGGGCCCGGGCGGAGACCGGGCTCGATCCGGCCGGGCCCGCCGCCGGCGCCGACTCCTCGCCCGACTCCGACTCGGGCTCGGGCTCCGGACCCGGCGCCGCCCCGACCGAGGCGGCAGCCGCCGCGGTGGTGACCGCCGAGGCCGCCTGGGACCGGGGCGATTCCGAGACCATGCTCCGGGCCCTCGACGAGGCCGCGTCGCTGGTCGACGTGGAATCCCACCCCCGGATCGCCTGGAGGTATCACCGCACCCGGGGGCTCGCCGCGTTGAGCGCGGGCGACGGCCCGGCCACGGTCGAAGCCCTCGGCCGGGCGCTCACCGCCGACCGGCGCGGCCTGTGCCGGCACGAGGCCGCCGGCCTGTGGAACGACCTCGGCATGGGCCGCGCGCGGCTCGGAGACCTGGCCGGCGCCGAGCGCGCGTTTCTCCACACCCAGCGCCTCTTGAGCGGATGCGACGGCGGACGCCAGACGACGCTCGCGCTGTACAACCTGGCGGAGATCCGCCTGCGCCGCGGCCGCACCCTCGGAGTCCGGGAGATCCTCCGACAGTCGACCGAGGAGAACCGCCTGACCCACAACGTGCGCGGCCTGCTTCACGATCTGGCGCTCTGGGCCCGCTTCGAGCTGGTCCGTGGACGTCCCGACGCGGCGTTGGAGCATCTCGACGAGGCGATCGGGCAGGCCGAGCGCCGCGAGGTCGCGTGGCACCGGGCGGAGCTCCGCCTGCTGGAGGCCCGGGCCCTGGGCCGCCTGGGCGAGGAGCGCGAGGCGGCCGCGGCCCTGACCGAGGTTCCGGCCGAGACCCTGGGGGAGCTCGAGCCGGAGGAGCGGCCGGGGCTGTTCGCCCTGGCCGGACGGCCGGAGCGGGCCCTCGACGAGGCCGAGGGCACCGCGCTCGAGCCCCTCTGGCGGGCGCTTCTCGAAGGGTCCGGGACGCCGGTGACGTCCCTGTGGGATCCGCTCGCCGCGCTGGAGCCAGGCCGCGCCGCCCGCGTGGTGCTCGACGCGGAGACCGTGT
>JASFUJ010000235.1:0-5925 GCA_050050355.1 Acidobacteriota bacterium | reverse complement strand
GTCAGCGCCGAACCCCCTGTCGAAGCGGCCGGCCTCCGCGCCGGCCGGACCGGGCCGCAGGCCCCACCCTCTCCAGCTTCAGCCGGCCGCCCGGGACCCTCACAAATACTCCTGCGCCGCCGCGTTCATCCGCGCCACCTTCCAGCGGATCCCCAGGCTCAGGAACGGCTCCGGCGGCGTGCGGCCCGGGCCGGGCAGGCTCCGCATGTCCCGGAGCCACTCCGAATCCACCCCCGCGGACCACTCGGCGAGCAGCTCCCCCGCCACCGTCCCCATGGCGATCCCGGCGCCGGTGAAGCCGGCGGCGGCGTACAGGCCGTCGTCCAGGCGCTCGAACAGGTGGCGGCGGCTGGGCGAGGCGCCCATCACCCCCGCCCAGGTGTCCTCCAGCCCGATCCCGCCGACCTCGCCACCCCCGTCCCCGCCGAAGAGCTCCGGCCAGCGCCGCGCCAGGGCCCGCCGGTGCGCCTCCCGGGCGCGCTCGCGGATCGCCGGCCCCACCTCCAGGTCCCGGGAGTAGTGGAGGGTGTTGCGCACCAGGAGCCGGTGGTCGCGGGTGCGCCGCAGGCTCGAGCCCAGGGGGTCCTGGGCCAGCAGGCCCCACTCGGGGTCGCCCCCCAGCGCCCGCCGCTCCTCCGCGGTGAGCGGCCGGGTGAAGCTGCCGAAGGTGATCAGCGGGAAGATCCGGCGCCGCAGGGCGCCGAGCGCCGGGGAGTAGCCGTTGACCGCCAGCAGCACCCGGGGAGCGGTCACCGAGCCGGCGCCGGTCTCCACCCGCCAGGCGCCGCCCGCGCGACCGATCGCCCGCACCGGGGAGCGCTCGTGGAGCTCCACGCCGCCGGGCAGGGCCGCGGTCAACCCCCGCAGCAGGGCGGCCGGCTGGAGCAGGGGGCGTCCGGGCAGGCGGAGGCCCCGCCGGTAGAACGGCGTTCCGGTGACCCGCTCCATCCCGTCCGGGTCCAGGTCCTCGTAGGCCTCGCCCCGCGCGTCCAGCCAGTCCGCCAGGGTCGCCAGGTCCCGCAGGCCGCCGTCGCCGGCGGCGGCGTGGATCCAGCCGGTCTCGTCCCAGGCGCACTCGATCCCGTGCTCCGCGACCAGCCGCCGCAGGGTGTCGATCCCCCGCCGGGAGAGCCGGATGTGCCGCTCCGCGGTCGGCGGGTCCATGACCGTGGTGAAGTAGGCGATGTCGACCACGAAGCCGGAGCTCCGGCCGGAGGCGCCGTAGCCCGCCCGCTGGGCCTCGAGGACGACGATGCGGGGTTCGGCCGAGGTCGGGGCCGAGCTCCGGGCCGAGACCTCGGCCAGCCGCCGGGCCGCCGCCAGGCCCGTGAGGCCGGCGCCGACGACCACCGCGTCGGCGCGCTGCGCGCCGGCGAGGGGCGGGAACGGCGTCCGGTCCGGCTCGGGGCCGGCCCCGGGCCGGTCGCCGCCGTCCGTCCGGAACCAGCCGCAGCGGTCGTCGTCCCGGGGCAGGGTGCGGGCCCGCATCAGACCACCTCCACCCGGGCCGGCCCCTGCGCCACCGCGCCGATCTCCGCGGCCCGATGCCCGGCCTCCCGGAGGGCGTCGAGAAGCTCCCCGGCGCGTTCCGGGGCGATCGCGAGCAGCAGGCCGCCCGAGGTCTGGGGATCGAACAGCACCTCCGCCTCGCCCGGCGCGAGCCCGGCCCGGTCGTCGAAGGCGTCCCGGCAGTGGCGGCGGTTGGCGGCGGTGGAATCCGTGGTGACCCGCTTGCGGACCATGGCGTGGAAGCCCTCCAGGACCGGGATGTCCGCGAACCGCAGGCGGAGGGTCGCTCCGGCGCCCCGGGCCATCTCGAGGGCGTGACCGGCCAGGCCGAAGCCGGTGATGTCGGTGGCCGCGCGGGCGCCGTGGGCGAGGGCCAGCCGGGAGGCGGCCGCGTTGAGCCGCTCCATCTCGGTGAGGGCCTCCTCCAGGCCGTCGGCGCCGAGCTTGCCGAGCTTGAAGGCGTTGATCAGGACGCCGGTGCCCAGGGGCTTGGTGAGCAGCAGGCGGTCGCCGGGGCGGGCGCCCCCGTTGGTGAGCAGGCGCTCCGGGTCGGCCCGGCCGACGGCGGCGAGGCCGAACTTGAGCTCGTCGTCCCGCACCGAATGGCCGCCCAGGATCACCCCGCCGGCCTCCGCCAGGGTCTCCGCCGCCCCTTCGAGGATGGCCCCCAGCTCCCGGTCCGGAACGCCGGTGCGGCCCCGCTCGGGAAAGCAACAGAGGTTGAGGGCGAAGAGCACCTCGCCGCCCATGGCGAAGACGTCGGACAGGGAGTTGGCCGCGGCCACCCGGCCGAACCGCCGGGCGTCGTCGCAGACCGGGGTGATGAAGTCGGCCGTCGCCACCAGGCCGTGGCCTTCGAACAGATACACCCCGGCGTCGTCGGACGTCTCGGGTCCGACCAGCACCCGCCCGTCGCCTCCGGCGATGGAGAGGAGCGGGCGGACGAGCTCGTTGAGGTCCCCCGGACCGATCTTGGCCGCTCAGCCGCCGGAGCTGGCGCAGTCGGTCAGGCGGAACCGCTTGCGGAACAGTCCCATCGGCGGGGAGTCTAACGGAAGAGCGCTGGCGCCGCTCGGCGCGAACCGGTACGATCGCCGTCACCGATCTGTCCCGCTGCCGGCGCCGGTCGACACCTCTTGAGCAGACCGCCGGGTCGAGTCAGGACCGGGTCTGGCCGGATCCGGTCCGGATCGTCCCGATCGACACCCCCGTTGCCGAGACCTCCCGTCGAGACCTCCCGTCGAGACCTCCCGTAAGGAGCGCCCCATGAGACCGACCACCGCCGCCCTCGTCCTCCTGCTGCTCATCGCCGGCTTCGCCTGGCTGGCCGTGGCCCGGGTCGCCCCGCCGGAGGTGGTACCGGCCACGGCGCCGGCGGAGGCGTTCTCCGCCGAGCGGGCGATGACCCACGTGGAGGCCCTCGCCCACGCCCCCCGTCCCGTGGGCGGCGAGGCCCACGCCGCGGCGCGCGCCTACGTCGTCGCCGAGCTGGAGGAGCTGGGGCTCGAGCCGGAGGTCTGGACCGGCGTGGGCACGAGCCGCTGGGGCACCACCTTCGGGACGATGGAGGACGTGATCGCGCGGGTCGATGGGGAGGGGAGGAGCGGGGGAAGCGGCGGCACCGGCGCCGACCGGGGGACGATCCTCCTCATGGCCCACTACGACTCGGTGACCTCCGGGCCGGGGGCGAGCGACGACGCCGTCGGGGTGGCCACCCTCCTGGAGACCCTGCGCGCCCTCCTCGCCGGCCCCGCTCCGGCCAACGACGTGGTGGCCCTGTTCACGGACGGGGAGGAGCTGGGCCTGCTGGGAGCCGAGGCCTTCGCCCACGGCCACCCCCTGGGGGACGAGGTGGACCTGGTGCTCAACTTCGAGGCCCGGGGGACGCGCGGCCCGGCCCTGATGTTCGAGACCGGACCGGGGAACCGCTGGACCATCGAGCGGTTCGCCGACGGCGCGCCGTACCCGGCGGCCGCCTCCTACTCCTACGAGGTCTACCGCCGGCTGCCCAACGACACCGACTACTCGGTGTTCAAGGAGCGGCGGATCCCGGGCCTCAACTTCGCCCACATCCACGGCGCGGTCGGGTACCACACGGCGATGGACTCGATCGAGCACCTGGATCCGCGGAGCCTCCAGCACCACGGCTCGAACGCCCTCGGCGTGACCCGGGAGCTCGCCGGCGCCGACCTGGCCGAGGCTCGCGCGGACGGTGACGCGGTCTACTTCAACCCGCTCGGGTCGGCCTTCGTGCACTTCCCGGCGTCCTGGGTGCTGCCGCTGGTGATCGTCCTCGGCGTCGGGGCGCTGGTCGTGATCGGGCTCGGGATCTCCCGGCGCCGGGTGCACATCGGCAGGCTGGTCCTCGGGGTGGTGGTGCACGGGGTGATCCTGGTGATCCTGGGCGGGCTGACGCTGCTGCTGCGCGGCGTCCTCTTCCCGGGCCGCTACGACTTCCGGATCTGGGGCGAGGGCTCGTCGCTGGCGTTCACCCTGTTCGGCCTGACGCTCCTCCTGCTCGGCGCCGGCGCCCTGCTGCACCGGCTCGGCCGGCGGTTCCTGCGGGCGGAGGACCTGGCCGCCTCCGGGCTGCTGCTCTGGCTGGTGGTCGGCGTCGCCGCGTCGCTGGCCGCCCCCGGGGCGAGCTACCTGTTCCTCGTGCCCCTGCTCTTCCAGGTGGTGGGGTCGGCTCCGCTCCTCGCGCGGTCGCCCGCCCAGGGCGGGAGCGCAGACCCGGCCGAAGGATCCGCCGGGGCGACCGGGGTGCTCCCGTTCGCGCTGCTCGCCCTGGCGGCGGTCGTGACCGCTCTGATCTGGGCGCCGACCCTGGCGCTGCTGGCCGTGGGCCTGCGCATCGGGTCCGCGGTGATCCTGGCGGTGCTGTCGGGCCTGGTCCTGGCGCTGCTGGCTCCGCAGGTCGAGCTGATCACCGCGGGGGCGCTGCGCTGGGCGGTGCCCGGCGGGCTCGTCGCCGCGGCGGTGGTGGTCGTGGCGGCGGTGCAGCTCACCGGCGGCTTCGGGCCGGACAACCCCCGGCCCGACACGCTGTTCTACGCCCTCGACGCCGACTCCGGCGAGGCCGTCTGGGCGTCGTTCGAGACGGAGCCGGACGACTGGACCTCCCGGGTGCTCTCGGAGGAGCCGGAGGTCCGGCCGCTGCTCGGGTTCCTCGGCCGGCCGGTGGACCTGGCGGTGGCCTCGGCGGCGCCCCTCGAGCTGCCGGCGCCGGAGCTGGAGGTTCCCGCCGCGGCCGGCGAGCCCGGCGGCCCGGTCCGGCTGCGCCTGGTGCCGCCGCCGGAGGCCGACGGCATGCGGATCCTGCTGACGCCGCGGGCGGCGATCGAGGGGGTCCGGGTCCAGGGGCGGACCGCCGACCTGGACTCGCTCCCGGGCCGTCGCCCGGCCCCGGACGAGCCGGGGGGCGACCTGGTGGTCCTCTGGTACGTGGCGCCCCCGGCGGAGGGGGTGGAGATCGAGGTGGACACCTCCGACCCGGAGGCCCTGGAGGTCGCCGCGATCGCCCAGTGGTGGCGGCTGCCGGGGACCGATCAGGGGGGCCCGGGGCCGCGCGACGCGACCTTCATGCAGGCGCCGTACCGGTGGGACTCCGACACCACGATGGTGCGGCGGCACTGGTCGGCGGCGGACCTGAGCCCCGTCGAGGACGACGAGGACGGCGAGGCCGACGGGCTGGATGGGGACGACGCCCTGGCGAACCCCGAGGAGGGTGCGGTACAGTAACCGCCGCCCGATCGAGCTCCGATCGGGCCCCGATCGATCCCGGAGAGCACCGAGCCTGACCTGAGAGGACCGAGGATGAGCGACCGCCTGACGCGCAAGGAGATCAAGCGCCAAGACAGCTTCCAGACCGCCATGGGGACCGGCCTGGAGTACGTGCAGCGCCACCGGAGCCAGTTGATCCTCGGCGTGGTGGCGGTGGTGGTCCTCGTCCTCGCCGCGACCGCCTGGAGCCTGTGGAGCGCGAGCCGGGAGGACCGGGCCCAGGAGCTTCTGGCCGAGGCCATCCAGGTCTACGGCGCTCCGGTCGGCGCCGACGCCGCCGACGGCGGGGAGGCGGACGCCGACACGCCCACGTTCTCCTCGGAGGAGGAGCGGTGGGAGCGGGCCGCGGAGCTCTTCGGCGAGGTGCACGACCGCTTCGGCTCCACCGACGCCGGGGGGATCGCCGGGGTCTACCTGGGCAAGATCGCCCTCGCCGAGGGGGACACCGAGCGGGCCCGCGCGCTGTGGCGGGACTTCGTGGACGACGGTGACCACGCCCTCGCCGCCGAGGTCCGGCTCAACCTCCTGCGGCTCGACCGGGCCGAGGGAGACGCGGAGCGGGTGGCCACCGAGCTCGAAGGGATGCTCGCCCGGCAGAGCAAGCCCCTGCCCGGGGACGTCATCCTCCACGAG
>JASFUJ010000234.1:0-5926 GCA_050050355.1 Acidobacteriota bacterium | reverse complement strand
GCCGGAGGGCGGGCGCTCGAAGTCGTCCCGGCGCAGGTTCCAGACCACCCGGTTGACGCCGCGGGTCACCGGGGCCTCGAAGGTGCGAAGGATCTCGGCGTTCCCCTCGTCGTCCCCGCTCTGCCGGGCGATCTCGATGGTGGCCATCGGCCCCGTCCGGCCGCGTCCGCCCCGGTCCGCGCCCTCGGTCTCTTCCGCGGCCGGCTCCTCCGCGGTCGATCGCTCCTCGGCAGCGAGGCGGTCCGATCGCTCCTCCGCCTTGCGGCGGCGCTCGGCGGCCTCGTCGGGATGGGGGAGGCCGGGCAGGTCCCCGCCGGACAGGTGGAAGGTGATCAGGGCGCCGTACTCGGCGTTCTCGCCCCGGAACTCGGTGGCACCCGGGAACCGGGACGAGGCGGCGCGGGCCACCTCGTGCTGGATCGCGTCGGGGATCTCGAACAGGTGGATCGCCCCGTCCGGGGAGGCGCCCCCGGCGGCGGCCAGCTCCCGGAGCGGCCGGAGGTCGTCGAGGACGAAGATCCCCCGGCCGTGGGTGCCGAGCACCAGGTCGGCCTCCCGCTCCTGGATCGCCAGGTCCATGACCGACACCGTGGGCACGCCGTGGGTCCAGCGGAACCAGGAGCCCCCGGCGTCCAGCGACACCCAGAGGCCGAATTCGGTCCCGAGGAAGAGCAGGCTCGGCTCCACCGGGTCCTGGACCACCGACAGGGCGTAGCCCTCCACGCCCGCGGTGTCGACGCGCGTCCAGCTCTCCCCGTGGTCGTCGGTGCGGAAGAGGTAGGTCTCCCAGTTGGAGCGCCGGTGGTCGTCGAGCACCACGAAGGCGGTGCCGCCGCCGTGGTGCGACGGATGGACGTGGGGGATCCAGGTGTCGGCCGGTGCTCCTCCCGAGCCGGAGGAGAGCCGCTCCTCGACCGAGGTCCAGGTCTCCCCGCCGTCCCGGGTCACGTGCAGCCGGCCGTCGTCGGTGCCCACCCAGAGCACGCCCCGCTCCACCGGGCTCGGGGCGATGGCGACGATGGTGGTGAAGTTCTCCGCCCCGGTCACGTCCGGGGTCAGACCGCCGGACTCCGCCTGGCGCTGCCACTCCGGCTCGTCGGTGGTGAGGTCCCCGGAGATCACCTCCCAGGTCTCCCCCCGGTCGGTGGAGCGGTGCACGAGCTGGCTGCCGAAGTAGATCGTCGCCGGGTCGAACGGGTCCTGGGCGAAGCCGGCGTTCCAGTTGAAGCGGAGGGGCTCGCTCCCGGAGCCGTCGGGGGTCTCCGGGGGCGCGGGCCGGACGTCCCTGCCCTCGCCGGTCCTGAGGTTCCAGCGGGAGAGGTACCCCTCCTGGGACATGGCGTAGCCCTGCATGGAGTCGTCCGGGAAGGGCGAGGTGTCGAAGCCGTCGCCGAAGTCGACCTCCTGCCAGTGGAAGTTGCGGATGCCGCCGTTCTCCCAGACCTCGCTCGGCCCCCGCCAGGAGCCGTTGTCCTGGAGCCCGCCGTAAACGTGGTAGGGCAGGTCGTCGTCCACCCGCACGTGGTAGTACTGGGCGAGCGGCAGGTTGCGCACGAACTCCCAGGTCTCCCCCCGGTCCCGGCTGATCGCGACTCCGCCGTCGTTGCCGTCCACCAGGAAGGCCGGATTCGCCGGGTCGATCCACAGGGCGTGGTGGTCCGGGTGGGCCTCCCGGAACGGCACCAGCTCCTCCCAGGTCGAGCCGCCGTCCTCGGAGACGCTGACCAGCGACCAGGAGCTGTAGAGCCGGGTGGCGTCCGCCGGGTCCACGGTGATCCGCGAGTAGTAGAACGGCCGGTTGCCGATCAGCTCGTCGGTGGAGACCTTGCGGAAGGTCGCTCCGCCGTCGGTCGAGGCGTAGAGGCCGTTCTCCCCGGCCTCCACCAGGGCGTACACCCGGTCCGGGTCGGAGGGGGCGACCGCCAGCCCGATCCGGCCGAGGGGCGGCTCGGGCAGGCCGTCCTCGGGGGTGATCTCGGTCCAGGTGCGGCCGCCGTCGTGGGTCACGTGGAGGCCGGAGCCGGGGCCGCCGCTCTCGAAGTGCCAGGGCCGGCGCCGGTGCTGCCAGAGGGCGGCGAAGAGCTTGTTGGGGTTCGACGGGTCCATGCGCAGCTCGGCGCAGCCGGTGGTGTCGTTCGCGGACAGGATCCGCTCCCAGGTGGCGCCGCCGTCGACGGTCTTGAACACGCCGCGCTCCGGGCTCTCCCCCCAGGTGGGGCCGAGGGCGCAGACGTAGGCCGTGTCCGGGCTCCGGGGGTCGAGGACGATCCGGGCGATCCGCTCGGTCCCCTCGAGCCCCAGGCGGGTCCAGGTCTCGCCGCCGTCCATCGAGCGGTAGACCCCGTTGCCCACCGAGGCGCTGTTGCGCGGGGTGGGCTCGCCGGTGCCGACCCAGAGCACGTCGGGGGCGGTGGGGTCGACGGCGACGGCGCCGATCGACGCCGCCGGCTGGTCGTCGAACAGCGGCTCCCAGGTGGCGCCGCCGTCGGCGGAGCGCCACAGACCGCCGGAGGCGGAGCCCGCGTAGAGGGTGACCGGGCCGTGCGCGGCGCGCGACGGGACCCCGGCCAGGGCCACCACGCGCCCGCTCATGGTCGCCGGGCCGAGGGCGCGGGCCTCCAGCCCGGCGAGCAGGGAGGGGTCGACCGGGTCGCCGGCCTGCGCCCCGGCCGGCGTGGAGGCCAGCGACAGGGTGACGAGCAGGAGGGCGGTCGAGGTCAGGCGGAAGACGGAGCGGCGGGCCGAACGGCTGTCGAGCGGGTCCATGGGTCCCGCATTATATGGAGCCCGCCGCGCCGTCCCGCCGCAAACCTTGGGCTCCGCCCCTCGTATAGAGTGACTGTACGTCGAATTCGCGGGAGCCGGTCCCGTCCGCGGCCCGTACGGGCCGCCGATCCCCACGCGCCGGCTTCGGATGAACATCAAGGGAGGAAACCAGACATGAATCATCGCATCACGAAGGGGCTCGCCCTGCTCGTGGCGCTGGCGCTCGTCGCCGTGCCGCTGGCGGCGCAGGAGCCCACCGTCGAGGAGCTGATCGAGAAGAACCTGGAAGCCAAGGGCGGCCGGGACGCCTGGGAGGCGGTGGAGTCCGCCCGCATCGAGGGCACCATGAGCTTCGGCCCCCAGGAGGCCCCGTTCCTCTACCAGTGGAAGGCTCCGGACAAGGTCCGCATCGAGTTCACCCTCCAGGGAATGACCGGCGTCCAGGCCTACGACGGCGAGACCGGCTGGCTGGTCATGCCCTTCATGGGCAAGACCGAGCCGGAGAAGATGTCGCCCGAGGACGCCCTCCAGATCAAGAACGACGCCGACTTCCGTGGTCCCCTCGTCAATCCGGAGGAGAAGGGGTACGAGATCGAGCTCATGGGCGAGCAAGAGGTCGAGGGCACGCCGGCCTACGAGCTCAAGGTGACCAACGAGGACGGCGACGTCTCCTACCTGTATCTGGACAAGGAGTTCTACGTCGAGATCCAGCGCGTCGACCAGCGCACGATCCGCGGCCAGGAGGTCGAGAGCATCGCCTCCATCGGTGACTACAAGGAGGTCGCGGGCATCATGGTGCCCCACTCGACCGAGGTGCGGAGCTCGCTGGCCCCGGAGGGCCAGGGAGGCCAGACCATGACCTTCCAGAAGGTCGAGCTGAACGTGGACATCCCGGACGAGACGTTCGAGATGCCGGAGACCGCTCCGTCGTCCGACATGGAAGGCGAGATGGAGATGGACGAGGAGATGGAGGGCGGGGAGGAGCCGCCGCGATGAGCACGTCCGCTGAGACGAGGCCGTGGCGCCGGTCGATCGGGGTGCTCGCCCTGGTCGCGGCGCTCGCGGCGCCGGTCGCCATGGTCCAGGCGCAGGAGCCGGCCGGATCGGTCGAGATCGATTCGGCGACCCTCGGTGGGCTCTCGGCGCGCGCCATCGGTCCGGCCGTGATGAGCGGCCGGATCTCTTCCGTCGATGCGGTCGTCGGCGACACGGTCACCGTCTGGGTGGGCTCCGCCAGCGGCGGGGTCTGGAAGTCGAAGGACGGCGGGCTGACGTTCGAGTCGGTCTTCGACGACCACCCCCAGTCGATCGGCGCCGTGCGGATCGATCCTACGGATCCCGAGACCGTCTGGGTCGGGACCGGCGAGCCGTGGCCTCGCAACAGCGTGTCGGTCGGCTTCGGGGTCTACAAGACCGCGGACGGCGGCAAGAGCTGGCAGCACATGGGCCTGGAGGACACCGAGCGGATCTCCCGCATCCGGGTCCATCCGGAGGACTCCGACACGGTCTGGGTCTGCGCCACCGGCCACCTGTGGAACGCCAACGAGGAGCGCGGCGTCTACAAGACCACCGACGGCGGCGAGACCTGGAGCCCGATCCTCCAGGTGGACGAGGACACCGGCTGCGCCGACCTGGAGATCGACCCCCAGGATCCGGACATCCTGTACGCCGCCATGTGGCAGTTCCGGCGCTCTCCGGACTTCTTCGACTCCGGCGGTCCCGGCAGCGGCCTCTACAAGTCGACCGACGGCGGCGAGACCTGGACCGAGCTGACCGAGGGTCTGCCGGAGGGCGAGAAGGGGCGGATCGCCGTCGCGGTGGCGCCGTCCCGGCCCAGCCGGGTCTACGCCACGGTCGAGGCCGAGGAGACGGCCCTCTACCGGTCCGACGACCTGGGCGCCACGTGGGAGGAGGTCAACTCCTCGTTCAACGTCACCGCCCGGCCGTTCTACTTCTCCCGGCTGGTGGTCGACCCGGTCGACTACAAGACCGTCTACAAGCCGGGCCTGTTCCTCGGCATCTCCACCGACGAGGGCGAGAGCTTCAACTCGATCCTCTCCGGCGGCTTCGGCGGTGGGGTCCATTCGGACCACCACGCGCTGTGGATCAACCCCCAGGACCCGCAGAACCTGATCCTGGGCACCGACGGCGGCCTCTACGTCTCCCACAACAAGGGGCACGCCTTCCGCCACGTGCGCTCGCTGCCGGTGTCGCAGTTCTACCGGGTGAGCGCCGACAACCAGGAGCCGTACAACGTGTACGGCGGGCTGCAGGACAACGGCTCGTGGATGGGGCCGTCGCGCAGCCCGGCCGGGGTGGAGAACAAGGACTGGCAGGGCGTCGGGTTCGGCGACGGGTTCTACGCCTTCCGCGACCCCTCGGACCCGGACTACGTCTACTCCGAGTACCAGGGCGGCGAGATCCAGCGCCTCCACCTGCCCACCGGCGAGCTGCGGGACATCGATCCGTACCCGCCGGAGGGCGCCGAGGAGTACCGCTTCAACTGGAACACCCCGATCGCCTTCTCGCCGCACGAGAAGGGCACACTCTACTTCGGCGCCCAGAAGCTGCTCCGGTCGCGGGACCACGGTGAGTCCTGGGAGGAGATCTCCCCCGACCTCACCACCGACAACCCGGAGTGGCAGCGCCAGGCCGAGTCCGGCGGGCTGTCGATCGACAACTCGACCGCCGAGAACCACACCACGATCTACGCCATCAGCGAATCGCCGGTGGAGGCCGGGGTGATCTGGGTCGGCACCGACGACGGCAACGTCCAGGTGACCCGGGACGGCGGCGAGAGCTGGACCAACGTCGTGGACGCCATCCCGGACCTGCCCGAGCGCCGGTGGATCTCGGACGTGCACGCGAGCCCCCACGAGGCGGGCACCGCGTTCGTCACGGTCGACGGCCACCGCACCGGCCACATGGACCCCCTGGTGTTCAGGACCACCGACTACGGGGCGAGCTGGACGTCGCTCGTGACCGAGGACCTGGAGGGCTACGCCCACGTCATCCAGCAGGACCTGGAGAATCCGAGCCTGCTCTTCCTGGGCACCGAGCTCGGTCTGTGGATCTCCCTCGACGACGGCGCCCAGTGGGCCCGCTTCGAGGGTGGGGTGCCGGCCAAGGTTTCGGTGCGCGATCTGGCGATCCAGCCCCG
>JASFUJ010000233.1:0-5928 GCA_050050355.1 Acidobacteriota bacterium | reverse complement strand
CAGCAGGCCCTCGAGCTCCTCCCGGAGCTGGCGGGACTGTTCGTGGAGCGGCCGGACCGCGGCCACGTGGTCCTCGAGCAGCGCGCGGGCCTGCTCCACCTGGGCGTCGGAGAGCTCCAGGACGTGGACGATCCGCTGCAGGGGGAAGGCGCGTCCGTGACGGCCCGCGTCTCCACCGGCCCAGGGCCCGTCGCCGGGTCCTCCGCCCGGTCCTGCCGGTCCCCCGATGGGCGGCTGGGCGTGGAGCGTCAGGGCGAGGGGCGAGACCAGCATCAGGCCGAGGAGCAGGCAGAGCGCGCCGCGGAGGGTGCGGTGGGAGGGGTGACGGTTCGGACGGTTCATGGGGCGTCTCCTTTCGGGTCGTGGTTCAGGATGGTGGTTCGAGATCGTGCGGCGGCCGGCGGACCGTCCACCGGCCGCTCGACCCGTGAAACCCGCGGTGGCCCTCCGAATTACGGGGGGGGCGGTGTGTGATAGCGTCGACTCAGGTCACGCGGCGTTTCCATCTCCGCCGCGGGCTTTCCCCCAGTTGCACCGGATCCGGCCGCGCCGGCTCCGGTCGATCCGAACGCCGATCGCCAGCCCCGATCGCCACCGAGCGCCCGCCTGGGCCCGCTCGGGCCAGATCAGGCAAGATCGGGCCAGATCGGGCCCCGTCCGATTCCGACCGAGTCCGAGGGAGCCATGACCGACGACACGACCCCCAAGAAGACTCCCCTCCACGACCGCCACGCCGCCGCCGGCGCCAAGCTGGTGGACTTCGCCGGCTGGGAGATGCCCGTCCAGTACTCGGGCGTCATCGAAGAGCACCGGGCCGTGCGCAACGCGGCCGGCCTGTTCGACGTCTCCCACATGGGCGAGGTCCGGGTGAGCGGTCCCGGGGCGGAGGCCTTCCTCCAGCTCCTGACCCCCAACGACGTCTCCAGGCTGACGCCGGGACGGGCGCACTACAACGCGCTCCTGACCGAGCGCGGCACCTACATCGACGACCTCCTGATCTACCGCCTGGACGCGCAGGAGTACATGGTCGTCGTCAACGCCGCCAACGCCGCGAAGGACCACGACTGGATCCGGCGCCACGCCGCGGACCACGAGGGCGTGGAAGTGGAGGACGTCTCCGAGCGGACCGCCCTGATCGCCCTGCAGGGGCCGAAGGCGGTCGCGATCCTCGAGCCGCTCGCTTCGATCGATTCCGAAGAGCCCCTCGCCGACGCCGTCCGGTTCTACCGCTGCGCCCGGGGCACCGTGGACGGCGCCCAGGCGATCCTGTCGCGCACCGGCTACACCGGGGAGGACGGCTTCGAGCTCTACCTGGACCCGGGCGACGCTCCGCGCGTCTGGGACCGGCTGCTGGAAGCCGGTGCCGGGCACGGGCTGCTCCCCGCCGGCCTGGGCGCCCGCGACACCCTGCGCCTGGAGGCCGGCCTGGCCCTCTACGGCCACGAGATCGACGACTCCGTCACCCCCTGGGAGGCGGGCCTGGGCTGGACCGTCAAGCTCGAGGCGGGGGACTTCGTCGGTCGCGAGGCCCTGATCCGCCAGAAGGAGTCCGGGGTCGAGCGCAAGCTGATCGGCTTCGAGGTGGAGGGCCGCGGCATCGCCCGCGAGGGGCACCGGGTCCTGGACGGCGACGAGCCGGTGGGCCACGTGGCCAGCGGCACCTGGAGCCCGACCTTCGAGAAGGCCCTCGGCACCTGCTTCGTACCCACCGAGCTGGCGGAGCCGGACGGCCGGGTGGTCCTCGAGGTCCGCAAGCGCCGGCTCGACGCCCGGCTCGTCAAGCTGCCCTTCTACAAGCGTTCGTAGCGAGGGCCCGTGCAACCCGCCTCCGATATGATCGGGAGCGTTGCGCCGGGCTCCGCGGAGCGCGCCGGCCATCCCCGCGAGAAACCGGAGGAGAGAGGAGACTCAGAGCATGCCTTACCCGAGCGAGTACCTGTATTCCAAGGACCACGAATGGGTGCGGGTGGAGGACGACACCTGCGTCCTCGGCATCACCGAGTACGCCCAGGAAGAGCTGGGCGAGATCGTCTTCGTCGACATGCCGGAGAGCGGCGAGGCCTTCAGCGCCAAGGACGAGGTCGGGACCATCGAATCCGTCAAGGCCGTGGCCGAGGTCTACACCCCCGTCTCGGGCGAGGTGATCGAGACCAACCCCGCGCTCGAGGACGAGCCGGAGCTGGTCAACGACGACCCCCACGGCGA
Source organism: Acidobacteriota bacterium (assembly GCA_050050355.1). Taxonomy (GTDB): domain Bacteria; phylum Acidobacteriota; class Thermoanaerobaculia; order Multivoradales; family DATKCC01; genus JASFUJ01. Next base: position 3,723 of record JASFUJ010000233.1, on the reverse strand, counting down.
CGGCTGGCTGGTGAAGCTGCGCATGGGGAACAAGAGCGAGCTCGACGCCCTGATGAGCGCCGAGCAGTACGAGGAGTACATTTCCAGTGGCGACGCGTGATCCGTTCCGTGAAGCGACCCGCCTGACCCATCGCCTGCTCTCCTCCGGCGAGCTCGACCGCCGGGAGATGCTGGAGGCGATCGGCGCCGAGTCGGTCGACCGGCTGTTCGAGAGCCTCGGAGAGCTCCTCCTCGACCGGCCGCCGGACGTCCCGGGGCCGCTCTCCGACGCCGAGCTCCGGGAGTACTTCAGCCGCCTGGAAGGCATGAACCGCGTGCCCGGCCGGGACCTGGTGAGCTTTCTCGGCGCCGGGGCCTACCGCCACGACGTTCCCGCCGTGGTCGACCACATGCTGCTGCGGGGCGAGTTCCTGACCGTCTACACCCCGTACCAGCCGGAGTTCAGCCAGGGGACCCTCCAGGCGATCTTCGAGTTCCAGACCCTGATCAGCATGCTGACCGGCCTCGAGGTGGCGAACGCCTCGCTCTACGAGGGCGCCAGCGCCTTCACCGAGGCCGTGCTGATGGCCGACCGCATCCAGAAGAAGCGCGACAAGGTGGTGGTCTCGAGGGCCATCCACCCCCAGTACCGGCAGGTGCTCCGGAGCTACGCCCAGAACCTGGAGCTGGAGGTGGTCGAGGTGGGCTGGGACGAGCGCGGAGCGACCGACCGGGACGCGCTGGCCGCGGCCGTCGACGACCGGACCATCTGCGTCGCCGTCCAGTCCCCCAACTACTTCGGCGTGGTCGAAGGGTGGGACGCGGCCACCGGGATCGCCCACGAGCACGGGGCGCTCTCCATCGCGGTGATCGCCGAGGCCCTGTCGATGGCGCTGCTGAAGAGCCCCGGGGACTCCGGGTGCGACATCGCGGTGGGCGAGGGCCAGTCCTTCGGCCTGCCGCTCTCCTTCGGCGGTCCCTACCTGGGCTTCCTGGCCGCGCGCGACAAGCACAAGCGCGCGATCCCGGGCCGGCTGGCGGGCGAGACCGTCGACGCCGACGGCGAGCGCGCCTGGGTGCTGACGCTGGCCACCCGGGAGCAGCACATCCGGCGGGAGAAGGCGACCTCGAACATCTGCACCAACCAGGCCCTGTGCGCCCTGGCGGCAACCATCTACCTGTCGCTCCACGGCAAGAAGGGGCTGCGGCGGCTGGCGGAGATCAACCTGCAGCGGGCGGCGACGCTGCGCCGGCGGCTGGCGGAGGTCCCGGGCCTGTCCGTCGCGTTCGAGGGGCCGACGTTCAACGAGTTTGCGGTGCGCTGCGAGGAGCCGGTCGAGCGGGTGCTCGGTGACCTCCGGGAGGCCGGCGTGCTGGCGGGAGTTCCCCTGGCTCCCGACTATCCGGAGCTCGAGGACTGCTTCGTGACGGCGGTGACCGAGGCCAATCCCCCGGCCGACCTGGACCGGCTCGTGGACGCGCTCGCCGGCAGGACGCGGCTCGAACAGCCGACCGAGCAGGGCGTGGCCGTTTGAGGCCGACCGAGAAAGGTAGACCGAGATGACCGAATCGACGACCCATTCCGCGCAGACTGCCGACCCCGGGGCCGGTGACGGCGGCGGGGACCGCCGGATCCCGCACGTCGCCTGGCGCAACGAGGGGCTCATCTTCGAGCGCAGCCGGTCCGGCCGGCTGGGGGTGACCCTGCCGGAGGCCGGTGTCGGCGAGCGGCCCCTGGACGAGCTCCTGCCGTCCGAGCTGGTGCGCGGCGAGATCGAGCACATGCCCGAGGTCACCGAGGTCGACGTGGTGCGTCACTTCACCCGCATCTCGCGGAAGAACTACGCCCTCGACCTGGGTCTCTACCCCCTGGGGAGCTGCACGATGAAGTACAACCCCAGGATCAACGAGGACATGGGCCGCCTGCCCGGCTTCGCCGGCAGCCACCCGCTGCAGCCGGCCGAGACGGTTCAGGGGAACCTGGCCCTGTTCTGGGCGCTCGAGCGGGCGCTGATCGAGCTCACCGGCCTCACCCGCGTGTCGCTCCATCCGGCGGCGGGCGCCCACGGCGAGCTCGCGGGGATCATCATGGCCCGCAAGGCCCTCGACGCCCGGGGCGAGAAGCGCAAGTACGTGCTGATCCCGGACTCGGCCCACGGCACCAACCCCGCCTCGGCCCGGTTTGCCGGCTTCGAGGTCAAGGAGCTCCTCTCCAACGAGCGGGGCACCCTCGACCTGGAGGACCTGGAGCGGCAGATGACCGACGAGGTGGCGGCCCTGATGCTGACCGTTCCCAACACCCTCGGGGTGTTCGAGGACCACATCCGCCAGATCGCCGAGATCGTCCACGGCAAGGGCGGCTACCTGTACTGCGACGGCGCCAACTTCAACGCCTTCGTGGGCAAGGCCCGGCCGGGGGACATGGGGGTCGACGTGCTGCACATGAATCTCCACAAGACCTTCACCACTCCGCACGGGGGCGGCGGTCCGGGAGCCGGCCCGGTGGGAGTGTCCGATCGGCTGGAGCCGTTCCTGCCGACGCCGCTGGTGGAGCGGGACGAGACCGGGTTCTACCTGGACCACGATCGTCCCCGGTCCATCGGCCGGCTCCGTTCGTTCCACGGCCAGTTCGGCATGCTGGTGCGGGCGCTGTCCTACATCATGGCCATGGGTGGCGAGGGGCTGGCCCGGGTCGCCGAGTACGCGGTGCTCAACTCCAACTACGTGCGCAAGGGGCTGGAGCCCCACTACCACCTGCCGTACGACGCCCCCTCGATGCATGAGGTGGTGTTCTCGGACAAGCTCCAGCACGAGCACGGCGTGTCCACCATGGACATCGCCAAGCGCCTGATGGACTACGGCTTCCATCCGCCGACCGTGTACTTCCCGCTGATCGTCTCCGGCGCCCTGATGATCGAGCCGACCGAAACGGCCACCAAGGAAGAGCTCGACCACTTCATCGAGGCCATGGCGGCGATCGCCCGGGAGGCGGAGGAGGACCCGGACCTGGTCAAGGAAGCGCCCTACACCACGCCGGTGCGCCGGTGCGACGAGGCCCGCGCGGCCCGGCACCCGGTGCTCCGCTGGAGCCCGAACGGTGCCGACGGAGACCCGGGTGACTGACGGCAGGCGGTTCGAGCGGATTGACCCGGTTCGAGCGGATTGAACCGGTTCGAGCTTCCTCTCTTCGGCCTGTTCCTGGCCTGCTGGGTGCTGGCCGGCGCCCACGGCGTGGGGTTGGTGTCTCTCGCCGGCGCCCTGGGGCTGAGCCTGTATCAGCTCTACGGGGTGGCGGCGGTTCTCGGCTGGTTGTCGGGAAACATCTACGTCCAGCGGCGGCGTCGGCTGCCCAGGGACCAGCGGCGCCGGGCCGCGGCGCTGTGGCTGGTGGGGCCGCAGGGGATCCCGGCGCTGCTCCGGGCCATGGCCCCGGTCGGCGCCCAGGCCGCGGCGCCGGCGGTCCCGCTCTACGCCTTCGTCGTCGGGGTCATCTTCTTCGGCGTCCCCCTCGTCTTCGGCCCCAAAGTGCGCTGAAGCCCCCGGCTTCCATCCCGGCCGGGGTTGCCTTGCACGCGGGGCGAGCCGACCCCGTTTCACCATCACACACCCCGGAGGGTCTGGTGGCCGGGGTGGGCGTTGCCCTGCGGTGTCTCGGGATGTCCAGGGTCGGTCCGGGGGCTCCCGGCCGGAGGTGTCAGCGACCGCGGACCTGGCAGGCTCTTTGGCACGGTACGCCCGCCCGTC
>JASFUJ010000232.1:0-5938 GCA_050050355.1 Acidobacteriota bacterium | reverse complement strand
GGCCGTAGGCGACCACCTCCACCCGGCGGGGCTCCGGCACCGCCCCCATGTCCAGCGTGGCCCGGAACGGGGACTCGGTGCGGACGGCGATCCGGTCCCCGTCCAGGAAGAAGTCGACCCGCTGCACCCGCGGCGTCGAGACCACCGCCGAGAAGGTGGTCTCCCCGACCACGAACGCCTCGCCCGGAGTGATCAGGCGCACGATGCGGGGGGACGGCAGGATCTCGTCGTCCAGGGCGTCCGGATCCTCCCGCCGGACGCCCTCGCCGGGCTCCAGGGAGCTGGCGAACGAGCTCCCCCACCGGCCGGCCGGCAGCTCCTCCACCAGCACGGCCACCCGGCTCTCGGCCCCCGCCGGCAGGTTGATCGGGATCTGGTACAGGCCCTCTTCGCCTCCGGCCGCCTCCGAATCCGGCCCGAGGTCCCGGTGGAACACCAGCGGCTCGCCGGAGAAGCGAGCGATCCCCACGGTCGCCCGGAGCGGCGCCTCCCGGGGCGGAACCGGCCGGTCGGCGGCGCCGAGACGGAGGAGCAGCCGCCCCTCTCCCACCGCGCCCCGCGGCGTCTCGAACACCGCCTCCACCGGCAGCTCCCCGCCCGAGCGCTCCGCCCCCTCGAGCAGCCGGCGGACGCGCACCGCCGCCAGCGAACGGGGAGGGGTCTCGCCCGTCCAGCGGGCGCCCCGGACCGTCGGGTTCCCGCCGCCCGGCGCCGCGTCCCCCGGCTCCAGGTCGATCCGCTCCGGCTCGCCGGGGACCGTCTCGATCAGCAGGCCGGTGCGCCCCCGGAGCCGGGTCAGGACGCCGGGGAGCTGCAACGGGTCGGTGATCAGCTCGCCACCGCCGTCCCGTGCCAGCACGCCGAGGGCCCCGGCCTCCGGTCGCACGGGCGGCAGCGCCGGACCGTCGCCGGCGCCCCGGTCGCGGCGGCCCAGCCGCGGGGTGATCAGGGCCGGCCGCTGGGCGTCGCCCCGTTCGCTCGGATCGAGACCGGGCCGCGACAGGGTGTCCTCGACGCCGGGGGCCTCGGGGCCCTCGTCCGAGCCGGGCCGGGGCCCGGCTCCGGCGGAGGCCTCCTCCCCGGACAGGCCGGCGCTCACGTAGGGGTAGGTCAGCCAGCCGTAGGCGGCGAGCACCCGGCCCAGCTCCTCGAGCGACGGCAGGATCACCGGCCGCTCCAGCCGGTCCGCCACCTCGTCCCGCAGGTCGTGGGCCTCCAGGGCGCGGCGGTAGAACCGGAGCGGGTCCTGGTCGAAGCCGCCGGTCACCAGCAGCAGGGCCGCCGCGCCGTCCGGCCCCAGGGCCCCCTCCCGGGCCGCCCAGAGCATCAGGCGCTCCCGCTGGGCGCGCAGGAGGTCCGCCTCGGCGGCCAGGGACTCCTGGGCCAGGCGCTCGACGCGCTCGACCAGGTGGGCGGGAAGCGGGGCATCGCCCCGGCGCTCGGAGCTCGGCGGCCCGGCGACGGCGCGGAGCTCGTCCAGGAACCGCTCGCGGATCTCGGCCAGCCCGTCGCGGCCGCCGTACCGGGCGCCGACGCCGGAGAGGGACTGGCTGACGATCTCCGGATCGCGGGAGGCCGGGAGCACCGTGCGCGACGAGTCGTCGCCGATCACGAGCTGAACGTCGGCCAGGGCGACCAGGTCCGCCGCGCGGTCGGAGAGGGTGCCGGCCGCGCCGAGCACCTGCTGCGTGGTCAGCAGAGGGAGGTCGAAGTAGACCACCACCCGGTCGGGGGCGGTGACCCCGGCGGCGGTGGCCGCCACGGGAACCCCGCCGCGCAGCACGCGCACGGAGCCCGGCGGGAGCTCGGCCGGGGGCTCGAACAGGGGCTCGCCCTCGTCGTCGACCATCTCGACCAGCAGGAGGGCGCGGGGAGCGGGCTCGGGCGGCCGGGCGGCCGGAGCCTCCGCGGTTTGAGCGGCGGTCGGAGCGGCGGCCGGAGCGAGCAGGAGGGCGAGGACGGCGGCGAGCAGGGCGGTCGGCATGCTACCCCTCGCCAACACGGCCCCGACACCCAAGCTTCCCGATCGCGTCCGTTCGGGCCCGATCGGGTCGGTGCGGATCCGCACCGGCTCCGGTCAGGCGCCGGTCCGGAGCTCCTCCGGCTGGGCCCGGACGCGCTCCAGCCGGCCGTCCTCGAGGGGCAGGATCCCCGGCCGGTAGCTCATCAGCGCCCGGGCCGCCCACGGCACCAGCGACCACAGCGGCCACCATCCGAGCGCTCCGCCGAGCGCGTAGGCCACCCGGGCCACCCGCTTGCGCCGGGGCAGGTGGCCGAGCAGCGGGTCCTCGAGCAGTCGCTCCCGGTAGCCGGCGAACCCGAAGTCGTTCCGGCCGAAGGCGTCCGCGACGGCCTCCGCGGCCACGCGACCGTGCCGCAGCGCGAACGAGATCCCCTCGCCGAACAGGGGGTCGACCCCGGCGGCGTCCCCCGCCAGCAGCACCCGCTCCCCGGCGACCCGGGCCCCGCGGTCGAACCACAGGATCGGGTGGCCGGCGAGCCGTCCGTCCTCCAGCGTCCGGCCCCGGCGGACCAGCGCGTCCTCGAGGATCTCCTTCAACGGCCGCCGGGGCAGGCCCCGGCCGATGCGGCTGTCGAACACCCCCCGGTTCATCATCGGCCGGCCGCCGACGAGGCTCGGGAAGTCCCAGTAGTATCCGTGGACCCCCTCGGTCATCGGGGTGAAGTCGAACACCGCCACGCCGCGCCAGGGCGAGCCGGCCACCGCGTGGTCGCCGGGATCGGGCCGCTCCGGCGTCAGGACCTCGAGCAGACGCGCCTGGCGCGCGCCGGCGGCCCAACCGAGTCGCCGCCGCACGGTCCCCTTGGAGCCGTCGGCGCCCACCAGCACCCGCGCCCGGTAGGTCGCGCGCTCCGTCCGGACCTCGACGGCGTCGGCCGCCACCGCCAGGTCCTCGACCCGCTCCCCCTGGCGCACCTCGATCCCCTCCCGCTCCGCCGCCCGCACCAGCCAGTGATCGAGCTCCGCGCGGCGGACGACCCGGAACACCGGCTCGCCGCGGACCGCCCAGCCGCGATCGCCGAAGACCAGCCGTAGCTCGCGGATGCTCACGTGCCCCTCCGGGAAGCCCAGGCCCAGGTCGCGGAGCACCTCTTCACCGGAGCGCGTCACCCCCCCGCCGCACAGCTTCTCCCGCGGGTGGACGGCGCGGTCGACCACCACCAGGCGCCGCGCCCAGCGCGGGTCCGACCGCACCAGGTGCAGAGCGGTCGAGATCCCCGCGGGTCCGGAGCCGACGATGAGCAGGTCGACGGTCTCGTGAGTCCGGGTCGAGGTCATGGGAGCTCCGTGGGGATTATGCCTCAGGAGCCCGCTTGAAGGGACCGCGAGCGGCTGGGAGAATCCGGTCCGACAGCGGAACGCCATGACCTACGACCTCCTGATCGTCCTGGGCCTGCTCGCTCTCGCCGTGGTCCTTTTCGTCTCGGAGCGGGTGTCGTTCGACGTGACCGGCCTGATCGTCCTGTGCACGCTGATGGCGACCGGCGTGCTGAGCCCGGCGCAAGGGCTCTCGGGGCTGTCGAACGCGGCGACGGTGACGATCGCCGCCATGTTCGTCCTCGCGGAGGGGGTCCGGCGCACCGGCGCGCTCGCCCTGGTGAGCCGATGGTTCGCCCACCTGGGCGGGCGCAGCCCCCGGCTCGGCATGGGGCTCATGATGGGAGCGGTCGCCGTGATCTCGGCCTTCGTCAACAACACGGCGGCGATCGCGATCTTCATCCCGGTGGTGATCTCGGTCGCCCACGACATGCGAATGAGCCCGTCGAAGCTGCTCATGCCGATCTCGTTCGCGTCCATGTTCGGCGGGGTGTGTACCCTGATCGGCACGTCCACCAACATCCTGGTGGGGTCGATCGCCGAAGACCACGGCCTCGAGCCGTTCGGCATGTTCGAGCTCACCCCGCTGGGGATGATCCTCCTGGCCGCCGGGCTGCTCTACCTGTTCACGCTCGGCGTCCGGCTCATCCCCCCACGGCGCACCGAGACGGAGATGGCGGCCGGGTTCTCCCTCAACGAGTACCTGACCGACGTGGTGATCGAGCCGGGCTTCGCCCAGGTGGGCAGCCGGCTGGAGGATCTGGACCTGACCGGGGACCTGGACCTCGACGTGGTGCAGGTGTTCAAGGGGCGGGGCCGGGAGGCCGTGCAGCGGTCCGGCCACGCCGTCCTGCGCCCGGGCGACGTCCTGCGGGTGCGCGGGAGCGCCCGGGAGATCGACAAGCTGGTGCGGCGCGAGGACGTGTCCCTCCGGCCGGCGAAGGAGTGGATCGACGCCGACTTCGAGCGCGGCGGCGACACCCTGCTGGAGGCGGTCATCGCTCCCGACTCCCCGCTCCAGGGCAAGACGATCCGCAGCGTGGACTTCCTCGGCCGCTTCGGTGCCGTGCTCCTCGCGATCCGCCACCACGGCGAGCTCCAGCAGGAGGATCTCGGGGAGCGCCGCCTGTCCGGGGGCGACTCGATCCTCCTCGCCCTGGACGCCGAACGGGTCCGGGACGTGGAGCGGGACCGGTCGTTCGTGCTGGTGTCCCGGGTGGGCCTGCCCCGGACCCGCCGCGGGCGGCTGCCGCTGGCCCTGACGATCCTGGGGGGAGTGGTGGCGACCGTCGGCCTGGGCCTCGCTCCGGTGGTCGTGGCGGCGATCTGCGGCGCGGTCCTGATGATCCTGACCGGCTGCCTCACCGGTGAAGAGGCGTACCAGGCGATCAACTGGAAGGTGATCCTGCTGCTGGCGGGGGTGATTCCCCTCGGCCTCGCCATGGACGAGACCGGGGCGGCGGAGATGCTCGCCGGCTGGGTGGTCTCGGTCCTCGGCGAGTGGGGCCCGCGCGCGGTGCTCTCCGGGTTCTTCCTGCTGACCGTCCTGCTGACGTCGATGGTGTCGAACCAGGCGACGGCCGCCCTGCTGGCCCCCGTGGCGATCCAGGCGGCGGAGGCGCTGGGCGTGGCCCCCCGGCCCTTTCTCATGGCGGTGACCTTCGCCGCGTCGCTGTCGTTCATGACCCCGGTGGGGTACCAGACCAACACGCTGATCTACGGCCCGGGCCAGTACCGGTTCACCGACTTCACCCGGGTGGGAGCGCCGCTGAACCTGATCCTCTGGGTCCTGGCCACGCTGCTGATCCCATGGTTCTGGGGGTTTTAGGCGGCCGAACGGGGTCAGGTCGGGCTGCGGAGGTCGGAGAGGATCTCGCGCAGCTCGGACAGGTCCTCGACCACGCGGCCCTCCACCCGGTCGAACGCCCCGAGGTACCCGGCCGCGGCCCGCCCTCCGAACAGCAAGGTGACAGGGTCGCCGAGCAGGCGCCGGAGCTTGAGCATCTCCCCGGGGAGCGCCGGATCGTCCGGTGGGTAGACGATCGAGAGCCCGACCACTTGCGCCCCGCTCTCCCGGGCGCCGGCGGCGATCTCCTCCACCGGCAGGTCCGGCCCCAGGTAGATCGCCCGCCAGCCCTCCGAGGCGGCGGTCGCGGCGGCCATCAGGGCGCCCAGCTCGTGGCGCTGCCGGAGCGGCGTGGTCACCAGCATCCGCGGCGCCCCGTCCGAGGTCTCGAAGCCGCTCCGGAGACCGCCGATGAACGAGCGGACGATCGCCGAGGTCAGGTGCTCGTGGACCGGGCGCAAGGTCCCCTCCTGCCAGAGGTCGCCGATCCGGACCATCAGCGGCGTGAGCAGCCGGTCCAGCAGGTGCGCCCGGGAGAGGGCCACCGAGGCGCGTTCCAGCTCGAGCTCGAGCGCGGCGGCGTCGAGCTGCCCGACGGCGCTCAGACAGGCGTCGAGGATCGCCCGGGCGGCCTCCTCCCCACCCTCCAGACGCCCCCCGGGCCCGAGCAGCGCACCGCGGATCGACCCTTCCGCCGCCAGCGCGGCGGAGGTGTCGCCGGCGATCAGCTCCTCCAGCTCCGCGTCCGGCAG
>JASFUJ010000231.1:0-5953 GCA_050050355.1 Acidobacteriota bacterium | reverse complement strand
CGGCGCTCCGAGCGATCCGGTGAGCACGACGAGGATCGTGACCGGCCACGGAGGCAGCCCCAGGCCGATCAGGGCGGCCTCGGCGAGGGCGAGGGCCGTGGCGCCGCAGACCATCACCACCGAGCCTCCCACCAGGTAGTGGCGCATCGGCAGCGGAGCGACCAGGAGGGCACGGATCGAGCGGTCCTCCCGGGACGCCAGCAGGAGGAAGCCACCGATCATCCCGACGAGCACGGGGGCCAGGAAGACCAGGAAGTAGCTGACCAGCAGGCCGTAGTAGGGCTCGAGGTCGAAACCGCGGCGGCGCTCCAGGGTCCGCGCCAGCCACGGGAGGAGCCAGCGCAGGGCGAGGGACGTGCCGACGAGGTACGCCAGGCTGCCGAGCAGGAACCCGTCACGGACCAGCCGGCGCGCGTCGCTCCGGAGCACTCCGGCCAGCGAGGCGAGCGGCGGCATCGCTCAGCGCCCCGGCCGCCAGACGTGGACGCGGAGCCGGCGGCGGGCGAAGGCGTACGCGGCGAGGACGAACAGGCCCGAGACCCCGACGGCGTAACCCCACTGCCATGCCGAGAGCGGGATGAAGGCCACGCGGTCGCACAGCCGGTCCGCGACCCACATGTCGTGGGTGGTGAGGAAGGTGGTGACCCCCTGCGCCCGGCGGTCCTCGACGATCTCGACGATGCGCCGGGCGTTGACCGGATCGAGGCCGGCGGTGGGCTCGTCCAGGAACCAGAGCCTGGGGCGGTGCAGCAGGGACCGGGCGAAGGTCAGCCGATGCTGCATGCCTTTCGAGAGCCGGCCGACGCGCACGTCGAGGGCGTCCAGGAGATCGACCCGCCGCAGCGCCGCCTCGACCGGCTCGGCCCGGCGCCCGTGCAGGGTCCGGAAGAGCTCGAGATTCTCGCGGACGGTGAGCTTCAGGAAATGGGTCGGCATCTCGAACGAGACGCCGATCTCGCGGTAATAGCCGACGTCCCACTCCCGGAGCGGCCGGCCGAGCACCTGCACCGTCCCCCGCCAGCCGTCGATGAGACCGATCAGGATGTTCTGCGTCGTCGACTTGCCGGCGCCGCTCGGCCCCAGGAAGCCGAACACCTCCCCTTCCCGGACCTCGAAGGAGAGCCCGTCGACGGCCGGCGACGCCGCCGAGGGGTAGGTGTAGCGCAGAGATTCGACGCGAATCACGAAACCAGCGTATCAACCGCGGTCTTTCCGCCCGGCTCCGGGTCCGGGGCCCGCCGGGGGGCGGGTGCCGTATACTCTCGGAGCGAGTCCCGAAACGACCATCAACGGCGCCCGGTAGGAGGTCCCGTCCATGGGCTTGTTCTCCGCATTCGGCTGGCTGGTCATCGCCGCGATCGTCCTGTTCGTCGGCTATCTGTTCGTCCGCTTCCGCTACAAGAAGGCCGGTCCGGACGACGCGCTGATCATCTACGGCCGGCGCAAGCTCTTCGGCCAGAAGGTGCGCGACGAGCAGGGGCGCGTGGAGGGGCTGCGCATCGTGCGCGGCGGCGGTGCGTTCGTCGTCCCGGCGTGGGAGCAGTACGAGTTCCTGCCCCTCCAGATGATGACCCTGGAGATCGACCTCAAGCACGTCTACACGGTCCAGGGCATCCCGATCAACGTCCGGGCCGTGGCGCAGGTCAAGATCGGCGGCCAGATCGACCAGATCCGCAAGGCGGCCGAGGGCTTTCTGGGGATGGACACGGAACAGATCAAGGCGACCCTCAAGGAGACGGTCGCCGGCCACCTGCGCGGCATCGTGGGCACGCTGACCGTCGAGGAGCTCTACCGGGACCAGAAGCGGTTCCAGGAGCGGGTCCGCGAGGAGGCCCACGTCGACCTGGACGGCATGGGGTTCCTGTTCAGGTCGTTCGTCTTCCAGGAGATCCAGGACGACGAGGGGTACCTGAACGCCCTCGGCCAGCCGAAGATCCAGGAGGCTCTGAAGAATGCCCGGATCGCCACCGCCAACGCGGACCGGGACGCCAAGATCGAGGAGGAGCAGGCGCGCCAGCAGAAGGAGCAGAAGCGCATCCTGGTGGACACCGAGATCGCCGAGTCGGACAAGGCCCTGTCCCTCAAGAACGCGACCATCAAGGAGGAGGTGGACGTCGCCGACGCCAAGGCGGTCAAGGCGGGCGAGATGGAGCTCAAGGTCCAGGACATCTCCATCAGCGAGCGGGAGGTGGAGCGCCGCAAGCTGGAGCTCAACGCCACCATCCGCGAGCAGGCGGACGCCAAGAAGTACGAGGCCGAGCGCCTGGCCGACGCCGACCAGTACCGGGTCGTGCGCCGGGCGGAGGCGGAGCGCAAGCGCCGGGAGGAGGAGGCCCAGGCGGTCAAGGCGGAGGGCCTGGCCAAGGCAGAGGCCGAGTCGGTCATGCGCCGGGACATCGGCCAGGCGGAGGCCGACGCCATCCGCGCCAAGGGCGAGGCGGAGGCCGAGGCCCGGCTGAAGCTGGCCGAGGCCCTCAAGATGTACAACGAGGCCGGCCTGTCGATCGAGGCCCTCAAGGTGCTCCCGGAGATCGCCGCCGCCGTCTCCGAGCCCCTGGCCCGCGCCGGCCAGACCACCATCATCAGCCAGGGCGGCGACCACGACGGCACCGGCGCCTCGAAGCTCACCGAGGACGTGGTCCAGGTCCTCTCTCAGCTCAGCCCGATCATGGAGCAGCTCGCCGGGGTCGACCTCAAGAACTTCCTCCAGGACATCTCCAAGCTGCCGGGCCGCGGCTCGGGATCGGGCTCGGGGTCCGACTCGGGGTCCGGATCCGGCCCGGAATCGGGATCCGGCGGAGGGAAGACCCGCAAGAGCGGTGCCGAAGGCTCGCAACCGGCCTGACGGACCGGAGCCATGGCTGACCACGACACCTTCGGCGCGCTGCTCGGGGGCCTGCGCAACGCCTCGGGGCTCGTCCCCAAGCTCCGGCTCCTGTCCGGTGCCGCCCGCGGGCTGCGCGCGCTGAGCCCGCGGGAGCGGGGCGTGCTGGTGAAGATGGCCGGTCTGGGCGGCGCCGAAGCCCTGGTGGAGCGCCTCGCCGACGGGGACCGGGAGACCGAGAAGGCCTTCCGGCGCGTGATCCGGTCGATCGAAGAGCGTCCCGCCGAGTACGAGGAGACGGTTCGCGGATTGCTCGACCCGGCCCGCCGGACCGAGGCGGCCACCACCCTCATCCACAGCCTGGACGAGGCCCTGCACGAGGAGGAAGAGCCCCCGTCCGCCCCTCCCGAAGACGAGCCGGAGCCGGCCACCGGACCGGGACCCGACGAGGCGGCTGCCGCCCGCCCCCCCGCCGACCCCGCGGCCCGCTCCGCGGCCGAGCCCGAGCGACGACCCGAACCCGAAGCCGGGGCCGGAGCCGGGCCCGGAGCCCGCCCCACCCCAGTCCTTGCCTCGGCCCCTCCGCCCCCAGCGCCGGCCCCGGCGGAGACCCGGCCCGAGCCGCCGACCCCCGAGCCGCGGCGCTCGGTTCCACAGCCGCCCCGATCGGCTCCGCGGCCGCCCGCCCCGGCTGCCGAACCGGCTCCCGAGCCCCCGAACCCTTCCCCGCCGACCGCGGCTCGGCCCAAGGCGCCGAAGGCGCCCGCCCAGTCGAAACCGCCGGAGGCGCCCACACCGTCGAAACCGCCGAAGGCGCCCGCACCGTCGCACCCGCCGGAGCCCGAGCCATCTCCGGAGCCGTGGCCTCCGGCCCGGGGAGTCGCCGCGGCCGCCGGGGTCACGGCGGCGGCCGGGGTGATCGGCATCGGCCTCGAGCTCCCCGACCGAACGCCCACGGTGCCGGAGGCGCTCGACGACCTCCGGGCGCTGCGCCACCGGATCACCGGGGCCGCGAACGCCGGCCCGGTCCCGCTCGCCGCCGTCGCCCGGAGCCTTGACGCCGACGCCCCGGCCTGGGCCCGCAGACGGACCCTCCAGGCGTGGATCGACGAGGCGCCGCCCGACGAGCTGGCGGAGGGCCTCGACCGGATCCTCGAGCTGATCTCCGGCTTCGCACGCCCCTCGGACCGGCTCTGGTGCCTGACCTCCCTGGCCGGCCGCCGTCCTTGGGACGACGACGCGTGGGAGCGCATCGCCGGCGCCGTCGAATCCCCCGTCCTCCGCCGCCGGCTCGAGCACCGCCGCGCCGGTTGAGCTCCCCGGCGCCTCGCGCGGCGATCCGGACGCCCTCAGACCTCCGGGCGGATCACCGTCACCCCGTGCTCCGCGAGCAGGGCGAGATCGTCCGGCCCCAGCCGGCCCCGCCCCAGGACCAGGACCGCCCGCAGCCGACCGAAGGGCCGGCGCACCCGGGGCTCCTGGAGCTGGGGCAACCATCCGGACCCCCTACGATGGATGAACCGGCGGACGAACCGGCGCCACCGCTCCGCCGCCCGGCGCCGCCATGCGCTCGACTCCGACCACCGGCGCACCTCCGCCAGCACCGTCGAGAGCGCCCACGAATCCCCGGCCACGACGGTCGGCCGGACCCAGGTCGCGGCGCCGCCCAGCACCCGGGGGTCCGGCTCCAGGTAGAGGGCGGCCCGGGTGGAGACGGCCCAGGCCAGGACGACCCGTCCTCCCGGAGCGGCGGCGTCGAGCCAGGCGGCCACGACCGGCCGCTCCCGGTCTCCGCCGCCCTCGACCCGGCTCCCGGCTCCCGAAGAGCCCCGACTCAGACGCCAGTCCGGGGTCCGGTTCCAGGTCCGATCCAGCTCCCGGTCGAGCGCCTCCACCGCCCGGTCCAGCGCCTCGGGACCGACCCGCCGCCAGCCGTCCGGGCTGTCCGACCCCTCCGAGTCGTCTGCCGGGGTCCGCCCGCCGTCCCGCACCAGCAAGGCGCCGGAGAGCTCCCGACCCTCGGGGAGAGCCTCCTCGGCTCCGCGCCGCCCCAGCTCGCTCCCCGCCGGCGGCAGCAGAGCGCTCGGCCCGGTGGCCGGCGCCGTCCCCGCCTCGAACGGCAGCAGCAGACGCGCCGCGTGCTCCGGAGGCCCGCCCTCTCCGGCGTCGGTAACCGGAGTCGAGAGCGGGGCCGCCGTCCATCCGCCCCACCGGATCGCCAGATCCGCCGCCACCGCATCAGGGGACGAGCTCCAGGAGTACGCCACCCTCGCCCCCGGCTCGAGCCCCAGCCCTGCCAGTGCGCGCCGCCCTCCTGCCGCCTGCTCCGCCACGGTGGCGAACGACCGCCACCGGACGTCCAGGTCCTCCGGAAAGAAGAGAAACGGCTGCTCCGACCCCCGCATTGGCAGATCCTTACACTTTCTCCGGCGCCTGTGCACCTGTTCGGGTGTCAAGACCCCCGTTCAAACCGTGCGTGCGGATTTCCCGCACACGGCTTCCGGGTGATCTCTCGGGCCGCCGCATTACGCGGCTCCCGGGTAGCGTACGGTGCCTCTCAGACGGTAGAGCCCGAGGTTCCAGAAGGATTCGCGCGGCCAGCGTCTCGCCTCGCCCGGCTTGAGATGCCGCCCTTTGCGCGCGACGCGCAAGCGGTGCAGCCGTCGCCAGACGTAGGTGTCGATCTGGTTGAAGCACTTGGCGGCGTTGCCGGTGCGGAAGTAGTTCCCCCAGCCCCGCAGCACCGGATTGAGGTCAGCGATCACATCGCGCAGATCCTCGTGGCACCGCGACCTCGGAGTCAGCTTCTTCACGCGCTGTCGGATGCGCTGCATCGAGCGCTGCGACGGCCAGCGCTGGAGGAAGTAGAGCCTACGCCCCGACTCCTCCCAGATCCGGCCGCTCATACGCTTGTGCAGGTGACAGCCGAGGAAGTCGAAGCCCTCCTGACCATCGAAGAGCTCGACCCGCTTCGTCTTGTCCGGGTGCAGCTCGAGCCCGAGGCGGCCCAGGATCACCCGGATCCGCTGCTCGGCCTGCTCGCATTGCCATTTCGTGCGACAGATCACCACGAAATCGTCCGCGTAGCGCACCAGCGTCCCCACAGGAGCGCTGTGGCGTGTCCACAGA
>JASFUJ010000230.1:0-5967 GCA_050050355.1 Acidobacteriota bacterium | reverse complement strand
GGCCCGCGGACCACCGCCGGCTCCCGGGCGAAGTTGCCGTGGGGCGGCGGCGACGGCGCCTGCCACTCGAGGGTGGTCGCCTGCCAGGGGTTCTCGGAGACCTTCTCGCCCTTCCAGATGCTCCAGAAGAAGTTGAAGACGAACGGGAGCTGGAACGCCGCCATGATCCACGCCGCCCACAGGATCGTCCCGTGGAGGTGGAGGGTGCTCTGGGCGTGGGCATAGGTGGCGCCGCCGTCCCAGAGCCGGCGCTGCATGCCCTCCATCCCCTGGATGAACATGGGGAAGAAGATGAGGTTCATGCACACGAAGCTGGGCCAGAAGTGCAGGTGGCCGAGCCAGGTGCTCATCTTGCGCCCGGTGGCCTTGGGGAACCAGTAGTAGATCCCGGCGAACAGGGCGAAGATGGTCCCCGGCGCCACCACGTAGTGGAAGTGACCGATGACGTAGTAGGTGTCGTGGAGATGGATGTCGGTGGCCGCGAGGCCGAGCGGGAGGCCCGTGAGGCCGCCGATGCCGAACATCGGCAGGAAGGCCAGGGCGAACAGCATCGGCGTCGAGAACCGGATCGACCCGCCCCACAGCGACAGGATCAGGCAGGTCAGGATGATCACCGAGGGCACCGAGATGATCATGGTCGTGGTCTGGAAGAAGGCGTTCATCACCGTGCCCATGCCGGTGAGGAACATGTGGTGCGCCCAGACGATGAACGACAGGAACCCGATGGCCCAGACCGAGTAGACCATCGTCTTGTGGCCCCACAAGGGCTTGCGGGTGTTGTTGGCGATCACCTCGGCCACGATGCCCATGGCCGGCAGGATCAGCACGTACACCTCCGGGTGGGCCAGGAACCAGAACAGGTGCTGCCAGAGGATCGGGCTGCCGCCGCCGCTCACCTGGTCGAGGACGGCGCCGCCCACCACCAGGCCGCTCGGCATGAAGAAGCTGGTGTCGGCGAGCCGGTCCATGAGCTGCATGAAGGCCGCCGCCTCGAGGGGCGGGAAGGCGAGCAGCAGGAGGAACGCGGTGACGAGCTGGGCCCAGACGAAGAAGGGCAGCCGCCACCAGGTGAGACCCGGCGCCCGGAGCTGGACGATGGTGGTGATGAAGTTGACCGACCCCAGGAGCGACGAGGTGATGAGCAGCGCCATGCTGATCAGCCAGACCGTCTGCCCGGTGGAGTTGATCACCGCCAGCGGCGGGTACGAGGTCCAGCCGGCCTGGGCGGCGCCGCCGGGCACGAAGAAGCTCCCCAGCATGACGATGCCGCCGACGAAGTAGATCCAGTAACTGGCCATGTTCAGCCGCGGGAAGGCCATGTCCGGGGCGCCGATCTGGAGCGGCACCACGTAGTTGCCGAAGCCGCCGAAGGCGAGGGGCACCACGCCGAGGAACACCATGATGGTGCCGTGCATGGCACCGAGCTGGTTGTAGAACTCCGGCAGCATCACGCCGCCCGGCATCGTGTCCTCGCTGAACCAGCTCCCGATCAGCGGCAGCGCCTCGCCGGGATTGGCGAGCTGCCAGCGCATCAGGAGCATGAGGGAGAAGCCGAAGAACAGGAAGAGGAAGCCGGTGATCGTGTACTGGATCCCGATCACCTTGTGGTCGACGGAGAAGACGTACTTCCGCCAGAAGCCCAGCTCCTCGTGGTGCTCCTCGTGAGACCCCTCGTGGGTCTTGTTCTCGTGACCTTCGTCGTGGGTGTCGACTTGCGCCATGGGGTCGTCCTCCGGTGTGCGCTCCCGTCCCCTCGGTGTCGGCGGCGATGCGGGTGCGGCCTCGCGGGGCCGCGCCCGGATCGAGGGGGCCTCCGGGCCCCCGGACCGGCCGGCCCGGCTGGATCAGCCGAGGGCGGACCGGTCCGGAGCGCCCTGGAGCGGGAGCCTCGTTCCCTACTGCTGGGGTACGTCGAGCTCGAAGTCGACCGACGCCGTCTCGCCGTCGGCCACGGTGACCTCGGAGGTCCGGGTGCCGAGCCGCTCGTGCCAGGCCTCCACCGTGTAGGTGCCCGGCGGCACGGTGATCTCGTAGCGACCGTCGTCCGTCGTGACGTCGAAGTAGGGGTGGGTCATCACCGCCACGTACGCGCTCATCCACGGGTGGACGTCGCACTTGACCGGCACGAACTCCTCCGGCGTGTTCAGGGTGACCGACTTCTCCTTCAGGGTCGCCGGCATGCCCAGGTTGAACTCCCGGTTCGCGGACGGCGTGCCGTGGACGTTGTGCAGGATCGCGTCCGAGTTCCAGAACTGGAGCGGCTGCCCCGCCAGCACGCCCACCACGTGGGGGTGGTACAGACAGCCCCGCTGGTCGACGACCACCGGGGCGGAGGGCGCCGGGTAGTCCTCCTGGGCGAAGGTGTCCTTCACCTGGACGAAGATGTTGGCGACCGTGTTGCCGTCGCCGAGGACCAGGGTCTCGGGATAGACCGGCTCGTCGTGCTTCTCGGCGCAGACCGGGTCCGCGTCCATGTTGATGGGCTGGAAGCTGGGGACCTGGCCGACGTAGGTGATGGTCCCGCTGATCGTGGCCGAGCCCTGCTGCAGCGCTTCGATCGCGTTGGAGCCGGCTTCCGGATCCTGCGGAGCCTCGGCGGCCATCTCCTCTTCGCCGCCCGCGGCGGCGGTCTCCCCGCCACCCTCGGGCGCGGGCGCCTCCTCCGCGGGAGCGCATCCGGCGACCAGCAGGGCGGCGACGGCGAGGGCGCCGACGCCACCGAGAAGGACCCGGTAGAAGGAACTGTTGCTGTTCATGGGTGAATCTCCTTTCCTCCGAAACGTTTCATCCCGCCCGGCGCGGCCTCCGGTTCCGCCGGGGCCTCGGGCGGTGCGGGGACGCCGGGCGCGCCGGCGGTCCCCGTTCAGGCGGATGAAATATGGACGCTACATATTCTCAAACGACAGGGACTCCGGCAAGCGCGGGTCGGCCACCGGCACCAGCGCCGGACGGCTCATCAGGCGGCCGAGGACGCCGGCGAACAGCCCTCCGACCGCGACCATGCAGACCGGGTCGAGCCAGTGGGGCTGGAAGGCGGCGGCCGTCGACGGCATCACCAGCCAGTAGAGGTCGACGTAGTGGAACGCCAGGAGCCAGACGGCTCCGGCGGTCAGCGCGATGCGCCGGCGCTTGACGTCCCGGCCGAGCAGATAGAAGAAGGGCAGGACGAAGTGCCCGAGCGCCAGGACCAGGGTCACCGGCTTCCAGCCGTGCTCCAGCCGGTGGGCGAACCACACCGTCTCCTCCGGGATGTTGCCGTACCAGATCAGCATGAACTGGGAGAAGGCGATGTAGGCCCAGAAGACGACGAAGCCGAACAGGAGCTTGCCCAGGTCGTGGTAGTGCTCCGGCGTGACCATGCCGGCGAGCGGCCCGCGGCGGCGCTCCAGCACCACGGCGAGGACGATCAGGAGCGCCAGGATGCCCACCGTCGCCCCCGAGAAGATGTAGACCCCGAAGATGGTCGAGTACCAGTGGGGGTCGAGGGACATCACGAAGTCGATGGAGGCCAGGGTGACGGTCACGCCGTAGAGCACGAGCCCGGGGGCGGAGACGATCTGGAGCCTCCGGGTGATGCCGGGATCCCCGGCGCTCGGCCCCCGGTCCTGGCGGATCGACTCCCGTCGCAGCCACCAGCCGAGGGCGCCCCAGAGCACCAGGTAGAGGGCCGCCCGGACGGTGAAGCCGCCGGCGTTGAGCCAGGGCGCCTTGTGGGCGAGGAGGGCGTCGTGGCCCCCGCCGTGTCCCCCGGCCTCCCCGGCGGTCGCGCCCACCCAGGGATAGAGCTCCTCCATCCCCACCAGCACCGGGACGAACAGCACCAGGAAGAGGGGCAGCGTTCCGGTGACGTGCTCCGCCAGCCGGCGCACGGTCACGCTCCACCCCGCCCGGGTGACGAACTGGAGCAGCACGAAGACCAGGCCGCCCAGGGCCAGGGTCAGGAAGTAGACGTAGGCGGTCAGGTACGCGGAGTAGAACCGGGCGCCGCCGAGCCCCCAGGCGATCGCCAGGGCGACGGCGCCGACGCCGGCCGCGGCCAGGGAGAGCTTCCCCAGCGGGTGGCTCTCCGGGAAGGACACCTGCCGCGCGTCGATCCCCACGCCCTCCATGCGCTCGTGGGTCTGCGCCATCTCAGGCCTCCTCCGTCGCGCCGGCGGCTCCGAGATCGGTTTCGGGCCGTCCGATCAGCTCGACGTGATCCGCCCCGAGCTCCCGCAGGAAGAGCGGCGTCCCCTCCGGGTCGAACTGCGGGTCGTCCGCCTCGATGGAGAGGAAGAACCGGTCGTCGCCCATGCGTTCGAACCGTTCCGAGGCGAACAGCGGGTGATGGTGCCGGGGCAGCCGGGACATGGCCAGGAAGCCGAACACCGCCCCCAGGGCGCCGCCCAGCACGCCGCACTCGAACATGATCGGCACGAACGCCGGCCAGGAGAAGAGCGGCTTGCCGCTGATCACCAGCGGGTAGGCCTCCACGCTCACCCACCACTGGAGCAACATGCCGGCGGCCGCGCCGCCGAGCCCGAGGACCAGGACGAACCAGGGCACCGGCGAACGCGCCAGCCCCAGGGCCCGCTCCAGCCCGTGGACCGGGAAGGGGCTGTGGCCGTCCATGCGCCGGTAGCCGGCCTCCCGGGCCAGCCGCGCCGCCCGCAGCAGCGCCTCCGGCGAGCCGAGCTCGGCCAGGGCGCCCCAGACTCCACCGGCCCGATCGCCCCGATCCGTGCCAGGGGCCGTCTCAGCCATGGGCGGCCTCCTCTCGGCTCGACAGGCCGGTCGCGGCGTGGTGGTGCGGGCTCGCCTCCGGCAGTACGCCCTTGAGCTCGGACATGGCCACCATCGGTACGAACCGCACGAACAGGGTGAACATGGTGAAGAAGAGGCCGAAGCTGCCGAGCAGCGTCGCGACGTCCCAGAAGGTGGGGGTGAAGTAGTCCCAGGACGAGGGCAGGAAGTCCCGGTGGAGCGACGTCACCACGATGACGAAGCGCTCGAACCACATGCCGATGTTGACCAGGATCGAGACCGTAAACAGCACCGGGATCGAGGTCCGCAGCTTCTTGAACCAGAAGACCTGGGGCGACAGCACGTTGCACGAGACCATGATCCAGTAGGCCCAGGCGTACGGCCCGCCCGCCCGGTTCAGGAAGGCGAACATCTCGAACTCGTTGCCCGAGTACCAGGCGACGAAGAACTCGGTGCCGTAGGCGAGCCCCACGATCGAGCCGGTGGCCAGGATCAGCTTCGCCATCCGGTCGAAGTGGAGCAGGGTGATCAGGTGCTTCAGCTTGAAGACCACGCGGCAGATCACCATCAGGGTGACCACCATGGCCATGCCGGAGAAGATCGCCCCGGCCACGAAGTAGGGCGGGAAGATCGTCGTGTGCCAGCCGGGGAGCTGGGCGACCGCGAAGTCGAACGAGACCACCGAGTGGACCGACAGCACCAGGGGCGTGGCGAGCCCCGCCAGCAGCAGGTAGGCCCGCTCGTAGTGGAGCCAGTGCCGGGCCGAGCCGCGCCAGCCGAGGGCGAACAGCCCGTACGCCCACTGGCGGACCTTGGTCTTGGAGCGGTCCCGCATGGTGGCCAGGTCCGGGATCAGCCCCAGGTACCAGAAGATGAGCGACACCAGCCCGTAGATGGAGACGGCGAAGACGTCCCACATCAGGGGGCTCCGGAACTGAGGCCACATGGCCATCTGGTTGGGCACCGGGAACATCCAGTAGTCCACCCAGGGCCGGCCGGTGTGGATGCCCGGGAAGACCAGGGCGCACATGACGGCGAACAGGGTCATCGCCTCGGCGGCCCGGTTGATCGAGGTGCGCCAGCGCTGGCGGAAGAGGAACAGCACCGCCGAGATCAGCGTGCCGGCGTGGCCGATGCCGACCCAGAAGACGAAGTTGACGATCGGCCAGCCCCAGGCCACCGGGACGTTGTTGCCCCAGACGCCCACACCCTCCCACATGAGCC
>JASFUJ010000229.1:0-5967 GCA_050050355.1 Acidobacteriota bacterium | reverse complement strand
TCGTCCGTGCCCGGACCGTCCAGGGGAAGGAGCGGAATGCTCTCTTGGTGTCAGTGTCGTTGTTGAACATGGGTCCACTTCCTCTCGTCTTCGAGGATCGCTTGAAGCAGCCGGAAGGCGACGGCCGCCAGGGCCAGGGAGGCGAAGAGCATCGCCGAGACCTCCGGCACCAGCAGCACCTTCGAAACCAGTCCGCCGAGCTCGGCGAGCCGCTCCCAGAACACGACGCCCGAGGCGAGCCACTGCCAGGCTTCCGCCAGCAGCCGGGTGAAGCCGCGGACGCCGACGCCCAGGTCCAGGCGGGGCAGCGCGGTCACCAGGTAGCTCGCCCCCAGCAGGGTCCCGAGGCTCATGAGCGCCAGCCATACGGCCGCCAGGCGCGCCGCCACGGAGAGCGGACGCCGCTCCGGCGCCACGTCCGCGACCGGCCGCTCGGCCAGCACGCCGGCGTCGAGCGCCCGCATCATGGTGCGCTCGGCGAACCCGGCCGTGGGGGCCTCGGCGGGCAGCTCCCGGAACAGGCTCGCGAGGGCGGCGTCGGCGGCGTCCGCCTCGCCGCGCTCCTCGGCCTCGATCCAGGCGCTGTACAGGTCGTTTTCGGGGCGTTTCATCGGTTCGTCTCCGTCGTCCATCGAGCCCTACGGCGCCCGGCCGACGCAGGTTTCGGTCCGTGCCGGCCGTCCCGCACGGTACCGCATCGGCGAGCGCTTCACGGCGACCATCCCTCCTCGGCGAGCAGCCCCGACAGCTCCTTGCGGGCCCGGTGGATGTAGGTCTTGACCGTCCCCAGGGGGAAGCCGGTCTCCTCCGCGATCTCGCCGTACTCGAGCCCCGCCTGATAGCGCAGCAGGATCACGTCCCGGTACTCCGGCCGGAGGCTGGACACCGCGCGGGTCAGGGCCCGGGACAGGTCCGAGCGCTCCGCCGCGTCGAACGGTGTCTCCGCCTCCACGTCCTCCACCGGCCGGGGAGCGGCGTCCGGATCGTCCCCCGCCGGCTCGTCCAGGGAGACCGTCTCCAGGTTCCGCCGGCGCAGATGGTCGATCGCCGTATTGTGCGCGATCTTGAACAGCCAGCTCGACAGCTTTCTCCCCGGGTCGAACGTGCCGAGCTTGCCGAACGCCTTGACGAACGCCTCCTGCGCCAGGTCCTCGGCCAGGCTCCGGTCACGGACCATGCGCAGGACCAGCGTGAACACCGGACGCTCGAAGCGCCGGAGCAGCTCGGCGTAGGCGTCCTGAGAGCCCGCGAGGGCCCGTTGTACCAGTTCCGCGTCGGTCATGGCGTCCCGTTCAGCTACGGCCCGACTCTACGGGAAGTTGCGCCTCGATCCCACTCTGCTAATGTTCCTCCGCACCGTGTCGAGCTACAGAAACCACCCCCGCAGCATCCACCTGGAGGGTCCGACCATGCGTCCACTGCTCACCTTCGCCCTCGTCCTCACCCTGATCGCCACCGCCTCCGGCCCGGCCGCCGCCGGCGAGCTGGCCGGCGTCACCCTGCCCGACACCGCCCAGGTGGGCGGCGAGCAGCTCCGGCTCAACGGCATGGGCCTGCGGGAGAAGTTCTTCATCGACGTCTACGTGGCCGGTCTCTACCTGCCGTCCGGTCAGACCTCGGGCGAGGCGATCCTCTCCGCCGACACCCCCCGCCGCACGGTCATGCACTTCGTCTACGACGTCGACCGGGGCAAGATCTGCGACGCCTGGAACGAGAGCCTGGAAGCCAACGTCCCCGACGCCTCCGCCGGCCTGAAGAAGGACTTCGAGACCCTCTGCTCCTGGATGGCCGACCTGGCCGACGGCGAGACCATGACCTACACCTACGTCCCGGGCGAGGGAACCACGGTGGAGGTCCAGGGGGAAACCAAGGGGACCATCGAGGGCAAGGCCTTCGCCGACGCCCTCTGGGCCTCCTGGATCGGCGAGCACCCGGCGACGGGGAAGCTGAAGAAGGGGCTGCTGGGCGGCTGAGGCCGGTACGGTGGACCCTTCGGCCCGGTCGGCCGGCTGAAGCCGGAGTCGTAGGCCCTGCGGGCCATCCGGCCGGCTGAAGCCGGCCGGGAGGGTCGAAGACCCCACCTCACCGGCCTCTACGTCTCACGCCTCCCCCTCCTCGGTCGCCGCCGCAACGAACGGTGATTTGTGGAGCGGGTCGGGAGGCCCCGGTGGAGGGCGTCGAGGGACGCGCTCACGAGGACGCCGAACCGCCTTCCGGAGCCGGCGCGGCCCGAGCCGAGGCGCGCGTTGCCCACCCAACCGCCCTTCCCCGTGCGCCGTCCCGGAACCGGGGCCTCCCGACCCGCTCCCGGCCAACCCCTCGGCGGAGCCCTCCACCCGGCCACCGATCCCGCCCCCTCGCCCCGATCACCACCAGAGCGCCCACAGGATCACCACCCCCAGCACCACCCGGTACACCACGAACACCGTCAGGCTCTGCCGTCGCACCCAGGCCAGCAGCCCGCCGATCGCCAGGTACGCCGACCCCGCCGCCACCCCGAACCCCACGAGGGTCGGTCCCACCGCCTCCAGGTCCACGCCCTCGCTCCACGCCTCCAGCAACGCCCGCCCCGCAGCCAGCACCCCCACCGGCACGTAGAGCAGGAACGAGAAGCGCGCCGCGTCCTCCCGGGTGAACCCCCGCGCCAGCCCCGCGGTCATCGTGATCCCCGAGCGCGAGGTCCCCGGGATCAGGGCCAGCGCCTGGGCGCACCCGACCAGCGCCGCGTCCCACCAGGAGAGCTCCTCCAGCTCCCGCCGGCGCGCCCCGGCCCGGTCCGCCCACCACAGCAGCAGCCCGAAACCGATCGACGTGACCGCGATCACCAGCGGGCTGCGGGCCGCCCCCGCCACCAGATCGTAGGCCAGCAGACCCGCCACCAGCACCGGCACCGTCCCCAGCGCCACGGCCCAGGCCAGCCGCGCGTCGGCCGGCAGCGGTGCGGTGCGGCCCCGGAGCTCCCGCAGGCTCCCCAGGCCGGCGCGCGTCACCCGGACCAGCTCCCGCCGGAAGTAGAGCACCACCGCCACCAGCGTCCCGGTGTTGGTGGCCACGTCGAACCTCAGACCCTGGTCCGGCCAGCCCAGGAACCGGGGCACCAGCACCAGGTGGGCCGACGAGCTGATGGGCAGAAACTCCGTCACCCCCTGGACCAGGGCGAGCACGACCGCTTGGAAATAGGTCATGGGGCGGTATAGTACCCGCCCGATGGCTATCACTCTCGTCACCGGCGGCGCCGGGTTCATCGGCAGCAACTTTGTCCGGCTCCTCCTGGCGGAGACCGACCGGACGGTCGTCGTCCTCGACAAGCTCACCTACGCCGGCAACCTGGACAACCTGGCCGGCCTGGTGGACGATCCGCGGCTCGCGTTCGTCCACGGCGACATCGCCGACCGGGAGACGGTCCGGGAGCTCTTCGCCGCCCATGCGCCCCGGCAGGTCGTCAACTTCGCGGCCGAGAGCCACGTGGACCGCTCCATCGACGACCCGAGCGCCTTCGTCACCACCAACGTGATGGGCACCTTCGAGCTCCTCGAGGCGGCCCGGCGCCACGTGGACGGCCTGGATCCGGACGCCGCGGAGAGCTTCCGGTTCCTCCACGTCTCCACCGACGAGGTCTACGGCTCCCTCGGGGAGACCGGGCTGTTCCGCGAGGACACGCCGTACGCCCCCAACTCCCCCTACGCCGCCTCCAAGGCCGGCGCCGACCACCTGGTGCGGGCGTACCACGAGACCTACGGGCTGCCGGCGCTGATCACCAACTGCTCCAACAACTACGGCCCCTACCAGTTCCCGGAGAAGCTGATCCCCCTGATGATCCTCAACGCCGCCGAGGGCCGCGACCTGCCGATCTACGGCGACGGCTCGAACGTGCGCGACTGGATCTACGTGGAGGACCACTGCCGGGGCGTGCTCCGCGCCCTGGAGGCGGGCCGCCCCGGCGAGAAGTACAACCTGGGCGGCCGGAGCGAGCGCTCCAACCTGGAGATCGTCCACCTGCTCTGCGACCTGCTGGAGGAGGTCCGGCCCGGCGCCGACAATCCGGCGCTGGCGGAGCGTTCGGCCGCGAGCTACCGGGACCTGATCACCTTCGTCACCGACCGGCCGGGCCACGACCGCCGCTACGCCATCGACGACGCCAAGGCCCGCGCCGAGCTCGGCTGGAGCCCGCGACACGACCTGGAGACCGGCCTGCGCTCCACCGTCCGGTGGTACCTGAACCACCACGAATGGTGCGAGCGGATCCAGTCCGGAATCTACCGACGCGAGCGGCTCGGCCTGGTGGGCCGGACCTCGGCGAGCGGCTAGGAGGGCCGGCGGGAGGCACGGGATGAACGTCCACGAGACCGACCTGCCGGGAGTGCTCCTGGTCGAGCCCCGGGTCCACCGGGACCATCGGGGGTTCTTCCTGGAGACCTACCACCGGGACCGCTACGCCGAGCACGGCATCGACGCGACCTTCGTCCAGGACAACCACTCCCGCTCCGGCGCGGGCATCCTGCGCGGGCTCCACGCCCAGGGCCGCCACCCCCAGGGGAAGCTGGTCCGGGCCGTGGAGGGCGCGATCTTCGACGTGGCCGTGGACATCCGCCGGGGCTCGCCCACCTTCGCCCGCTGGGTCGGCTACGAGCTCTCCGCGGACAACTTCCGCCAGCTCTACATCCCCCCCGGCTTCGCCCACGGCTTCTGCGTGCTCGGCGACCACGCCCAGGTGGAGTACAAGTGCACCGACTTCTACGCCCCCGGCGACGAGCTCACCGCTCTCTGGAGCGACCCGGAGATCGGCATCGACTGGCCGCTCGACGACCCGGTGCTCTCGGACAAGGACGGGGGTGCGCCGACGTTGCAGGAGCTGGCGGCCGCGGGGAAGCTGCCGGAATACCCGGAGAATATAATTAGGAATTAGGAATTAGGAATTAGGAATTAGGAATTGGGAATTGGGAATTGGGAATTGGGAATTGGGAATTGGGAATTGGGAATTGGGAATTGGGAATTGGCCTGGGCAGCGGACTCTCCGCCCCGGAGCCATCTCGGGTACGTCGCGTACGCGGAACCCCCAGTGACTCGATTCGGAAAGGCGTTCGACGTAGCATGCGGTTCTCGGCGAAGGAATCGAAGCCACAGCACACTCCTTCCGTGCCCGACATCCACCCCGCTGCAACGAGATCAATTCCTAATTCCTAATTCCTAATTATTAACTATGTTCACCGATTCCGACCTCGCCCAGCTCCGCCGCCACGGGATCTCCCCCGACGAGGCCGAGCGCCAGGTCGCCCTGTTGAAGAACCCCCCGCCGCCGCCGGCCCTCGACCGGGCCTGCACGGTGGGGGACGGCGTCGTCCGGCTTCCCGAGGAGCGGCACGGGGACCTCGTCGCCCGCTTCGACGAGGCGCGGCGGGCGGGGCGGGTGAGCAAGTTCGTGCCCGCCTCCGGCGCCGCGAGCCGGATGTTCAAGACGCTGGTCCCGTGGATCGACTACGCGGGCAACCCGGTCGCCGCGTCGAAGGAGATGAGCCGCCGCGCCGTCGCGGGCGACGAGACCGCCGGCGACGCGGTGCGATTCCTGTCCGAGCTCCCCAGCTTCCCCTTCTACGACGAGCTGGCACGGGCTCTGGAGCGGGAGGGGCAGGACCTGGAGCGCCTGCGCCGGGGGGGCGACGTCGGCGCGGTCCTCCACATGCTGCTCTCCGACGGCCGGTTGGGCTACGCCTCCCGGCCGAAGGCCCTGATTCCGTTCCACCGGTACGGGGGCGAGGTGCGCACCCCGTTCGAGGAGCACCTGGTGGAGGCGGCCCGGTACGGCGCCGACGACGGCGGGCTCGCCGCCCTGCACTTCACCGCCCCCCCCGGGGCCCTGAACGCGCTGCGAGAGCTCGCCGAGCGGGTGCGCGAGCCCTACCGGGAGCGCTTCGGCGCCCACTTCGAGATCGGGTACTCCATCCAGCACCCGGCCACCGACACCCTGGC
>JASFUJ010000228.1:0-5974 GCA_050050355.1 Acidobacteriota bacterium | reverse complement strand
GGGAGCGTCAGCGCGGAGCTCGAGCGGCACCCGATCCGCACCAGCTTCCTCCAGCGGGCGCCGGGCCTGCGGCGCCACTACCGGCGCTACCTGCCGCTCTTCCCGGCGGCGATCGAGGACTTCGACCTGTCCGGCTTCGACCTGGTGATCTCCACCAGCCACTGCGTGGCCAAGGGCGCGATCCCGCGCCCGGAGGCGCGCCACCTGTGCTACTGCCACACGCCGATGCGCTACGCGTGGGACCAGGAGCACGCCTACTTCCCCGGCCGCCGCGGCCCGACCGCCCGGGTCCGGGGGCTCGCCCTGTCCCGGCTGCGCACCTGGGACGCCGCCTCGGTGCACCGCGTGGACCGGTTCGTCGCCAACTCCGGGTTCGTCGCCCGGAGGATCCGGCGCTACTACGGGCGGGACGCCGAGGTCCTGCCGCCGCCGGTGGACACCGGCTTCTTCACCCCGCCGGACGGCGCGCCGCGCGGCGCCGGGGACTACTGCCTCGTGGTCTCGGCCCTGGCCCCCTACAAGCGGGTGGACCTGGCGCTCCGCGCCTGCGCCCGGGCCGGGATCGACCTGGTGGTGGTCGGCGACGGGCCCGGCCGGCGCGAGCTCGCTCGCCAGTCCGCGTCCGACCGAACCCCCGGGCTCCGGCTGGCGGGTCGGGTCTCGGCGGACGAGCTGCGGTCCCTGTACCGGGGGGCCCTCTGCCTGCTGCAGCCGGGCGTGGAGGACTTCGGCATCGCGCCGGTCGAGGCGCTGGCCTGCGGCACCCCCGTGGTGGCCCTGGGCCGGGGCGGCGTGCTCGACATCGTCGAGGACGGCCGCCACGGGGTCCTCTGCCCCCCGAGCGACGACGACGGGGAGCGGATCGAAGCGCTCGCGGCCGCGATTGACAAAGCCCGGGGAATCCGGTTCAATAAGTTGGACCTGCGCCAAAGGGCCGAGACCTTCTCCGTCGATCGTTTCCACGAGGGCTTCCGTTCTCTGCTCGACGATCTCGCGTCCTGACGACGCGTGGAGAGGATCCAATCCTTTGATCCGCCAACGCCACAAAGCGATCGCGACGCTCTACTTCCTGGGGGACGTGTTCGCCACCGTGGCGGCGTTCTTCGCCGCCTGGGTCCTGCGCTTCGAGCTCGAGATCATCCCCGACTTCGTCCCGCTCAGCGAGGACGCCCCGGCGCTGCGGCGCTACCTCGAGCTGCTCCCCTTCGTGCTGGTGCTCTGGCCGGTGGTGTTCTACTTCCACGGGCTCTACCAGAACCGCAGAGGCCGCAGCCGGGTGGACGAAGCGCTCACGGTGGTGGTCGCGGTGCTGCTCGCCTCCGTCCTGCTGTCGGTGGTGGTGGCGTGGTACCGGCCGCCGCGGGTTCCGGGCAGCAGCGAGTACTTCACCTACAGCCGCGCCTTCCTGGCGCTCTTCGGCGCCTGCGACCTGGTCCTGGTGGTCGCGACGCGCAACGTCCTGCGCCAGCTCCTCCGGCGGATGCGCCTGGCAGGCCACAACCTGCAGCGCATCCTGGTGGTGGGCGCCGGAGCCCTGGGCCGCGAGATCACCCACAAGCTCCTGGGCCACCGGGAGCTCGGGTTCGAGGTGGTCGGCTTCCTCGACGACGACCCGGGCAAGCAGGGGCAGAGCCTCTCGGGGGTGCCCGTGCTGGGCGGAACCCGGGAGATCGAGGACGTGCTGCACGAGCGGGACGTGGACCAGGTGTACGTCGCGCTGCCGCTCGAGGCGCACCGCAAGATGCTGCGCATCCTCCAGACCGTGAGCCGGGAGTGCGTCGAGGTCAAGCTGGTGCCGGACATCCTCCAGTACGCCACGCTGAAGGCGGCGCTCGAAGACGTCGACGGCACGCCGGTCATCAACCTCTCCCAGGTGCCGCTCCAGGGCTGGAACAGCCTGGTCAAGCGGGGGATGGACGTGGCGCTGTCGCTGGGCGCGCTGGCCGTGCTCCTGCCCCTGCTGCCGCTGGCGGCCCTGGCGATCTGGATCGAGGACCGGGGGCCGATCTTCTACCGCCAGGAGCGCATGGGGCTCGACGGCAAGTCGTTCCTGATCCTCAAGTTCCGCTCCATGCGGGTGGACGCCGAGTCCTCCACCGGCCCGGTCTGGGCGGTCAAGGACGATCCCCGGCGAACCCGGGTGGGGGGCTTCCTGCGCCGCTGGTCCCTGGACGAGCTGCCGCAGATCTGGAACGTGCTCAAGGGCGAGATGTCCCTGATCGGCCCCCGCCCCGAGCGCCCCGCCTTCGTCCAGGAGTTCAAGCACAAGATCCCCCAGTACATGCTTCGCCACCGGGTCAAGTCGGGAATCACCGGCTGGGCCCAGGTGCACGGCTGGCGGGGCAACACCTCGATCAAGAAGCGGATCCAGTACGACCTCTACTACATCGAGAACTGGTCCCTGAAGCTGGACCTCAAGATCCTCTGGATGACGGTCCGCAAGGGGATGCGGGACAACGCCTACTGAAGATAATTAGGAATTGGGAATTAGGAATTAGGAATTGGGCCCGCTGAAGCGGTTTGGACGTCGGGTACGGCAGCAGGCCCGTTCGGCTTCGTTTCCTTCGGCGAAGACCGGACCCTACGTCCATCGCCTCGATGGATCGGATCGCTGGCTCGGCGTGCGCGACCCACCCGAGTCGGCTCCCGAGCGGCAGGCCCGTTGCCCGAGGCCAATTCCTAATTCCTAATTCCTAATTCCTAATTATTCCCTCATTTCCCAATGATCTTCCTGGCCCGTTTCAGGGCCTCGGCCAGCCGCTCCCGCTCCGCGTCCACCAGCTCCTCTTCCGCCCAGCTCTCGCGCACGTAGAGCCGCATCACCTCGGCCCCCGGCGAGGCGGCGGCCGGGAACCTGCGGGCGAAGCGCTCGGCGAAGTCCAGGGGAGGATCCGCCGGGGCGAGCGACAGGCCGGCCCGGGCGGCGCTCCGCCGCAGGCGCCGGTAGGCGTCGGGACCGGTCAGGGGGCGCCGGGCCCGGCGCCACAGGGCGGCGAGCAGGGCGAGCAGCGCCAGGGACGGCACGACCAGGAACCAGCGGGACATCCCCGGCTCCGGGCCTCCGGCCCCCTCCACCCGCTCCCCTCCCGCGCCCTCGACCACCACCGGCGACTCCGCGGGAGCCTCCTCCCCGTCGTCGGCGAACCAGCTCGTGACCTCCTGCCAGAGGCTCCGGACGAAGAACAGCACCTGCATCTGGTCCCCGAAGCCGTAGGTGAGGACGTAGCGGTCCCAGCGGAAGAGCAGGTAGTCCCAGGCCTGGGAGACCATCTGCCGCAAGCCGGCTTCGCCGAGGGCCGGGCGCCCGGACGGCGGGGTCGGGTCGAAGGTGGTCCAGCCGCTCTCCGGCAGGTAGGCCTCGACCCAGGCGTGGGCGTTGGACTGGCGGACCACGTAGTAGCCCTCGAGCGGATTGAGCTCCCCGCCGAGGAAGCCGGTGGTCAGGCGCGCGGGGACTCCCCGCGAGCGGAGCATCAGCACCATGGCCGTGGCGAAGTACTCGCAGTGCCCCTCGCGGCGCTCGAACAGGAAGTGCCGCAGCGGATCCCCGCCCCGGTCCCCGACGAAGTCGAGGGAGTACTCGAACTCGGTGCTCAGGAACTCCTCGATCCTCCGGGCCTGCTCCGCCGCCGCGCCGTCGCCGGCGACCCGGGCGGCCAGATCCGCGATCTCGGGCGACACGCCGGACAGGTCGAGGGTGGCCGTCTCGCGGGCTTCCGAGCCCTGCGGCCCGTACGGCGGCGGGGCCTTCGACACCGGCTCCACGGCCAGACCCACCCGGTACTCGAACGCCTCCGAGATCCGGCCGATCCGGCGCAGCACGCCCCGGTCGTCCATCGACATCAACGAGGCCTCCGCTTCGATCTGCACCGCCTCCGGCGGCAGCAGCACGTTGCGGCCGGCCACCGGCCGCAGGAAGACCTCCACCCAACCGATCGGCTCCCCGGGGGCGAGGCGGAACGCCCCGTCCGCCCGGCGGCTCGGCCGGATCGGCCGCCAGTCGCCGATCGCCCCCCGGCTCCAGGTGCCGTCCTCGTAGCGCGCGAACGCCCCGCCCTTGTAGCGCAGCTCGTGACCGGGCGGTACGCCGCCCTCGTAGCGCAGCCGCATGGCCACCTCGCGGTTGGTGCGGATGCTGCCGATGCTGTCGAGCGTCACCACGTCGGAGAAGCCGGTGGCCGATCCCAGCGTCCCCAGGCCCTGCCCCCGTCCGGGCACGAACGGGCTCTCCACCCGGGGGAGCAGCGCGAACAGGGGAACCGCCAGGATCAACGCCACCAGGGTCGAGACGACGAGGAAGCCGCGCATCGGCACCGCCAGCAGGGTGCGCCGCTGCTCCTCGTTGGCGGCGAACGCGGCCATCAGGTGGAGCTGGGCGAACCGGGCGAAGACCAGCAGGGTCAGGCCGACGAACAGCACCAGGTAGAGGACCACCGTGGGGTGGACGCTGGTCCCCATGGCGGTCAGGAAGACGAAGAAGATCGCCACGGCCGCCTGCCACTTGTCCCGCTCGCGGCGCACCGCGAACAGCTTGACCAGGACCGCGAACAGCAGGAGATGGGTGACCGCGACCACCAGCCGGCCGCGCGACAGCACCGCCAGGTCGAACAGGAAGTAGGGGGTGTAGACCACGGCCAGCAGGTTCATCGCCCAGACGGGCAGCCAGCCGCCCGGATCCCGGACCACCCGGCGCAGGAACAGCAGGCACGCCCCCATGAAGGCGATCAGGATCGGCCACTCGAGAATCCCGTTGAAGGGCAGGGGCACCGGCGCGACCAGCGCCAGCCACCCGAGGAGCAGCCGCTTCTCGCGGGCGTAGGTCACCTCGGCACCCTCTCCCCGACCCCTTGCCGCGGCCCCGGATCCGGATCCGGCCGGAGGACCGGCGCCCCGGCGGCGCCTCCGGACCGCTCGCTCCGGTCGAACGCCAGCCGGACCGCGGGAGCGCTGGGATCGCTCGACAGCAGCGGCCCGGGCGACGGCTCCACGGCCTCCACCAGGGCGAGAATCTCCAGGATCGCGTAGCGGTGGCGGCGCCCCGAGCCGAACGGCACGCGATGATCCCGCGTCACCAGCTCCACCTGGAACGAGCGGGCCAGGTGGTCGACCGCGGTGGTGGCCGCCTCGCTCACCAGCCGCTCGAAGCGCTCCCGGTCCGCCTCGTCCTCCAGCGGCCCGACGCCGTTGTCGAACAGGATGGTCAGGCGCCGGCTCTCCTCGGACTCCCGCTCCATGA
Organism: Acidobacteriota bacterium; assembly: GCA_050050355.1. GTDB lineage: Bacteria > Acidobacteriota > Thermoanaerobaculia > Multivoradales > DATKCC01 > JASFUJ01. Next base: position 738 of record JASFUJ010000228.1, on the reverse strand, counting down.
AGATGATCTCGCCGGTGCGGGCGGTCTGCTTCCAGTGGATGCTGCGCGGATCGTCCCCCTGGCGGAACCCGCGCAGGGAGTGGAGACCGTGCCCCCAGCCCACCCGGGACACCGACTCCTCGCCGTAGCGCCCCCGCTCGTCCACGTCCGCCGAGGCGGTCGGGTAGAGCTCGGGCAGGACCAGCACCTCCTCGTCCACGTGGTAGCGGATCCCCTTGCGGAAGAAGCCGAACGGGAAGAGGCTGGAGACGTGCACCGCACGGATCGTCTGGTGGCCGCGGCGGGGAAACAGCATCTCCAGCCGTCCCCGGCTCTCTCCCCGGCCGGGCAGGTAGGGGATCAGCCGCGGCGTGCCGGTGCCCTCGGCGCCGTCACGGGAGGCGGAGACCAGGAGCAGCCAGTGGGAGAGCCAGCGGTTGCGGTTCCGCAGCCTGAAGCCGAGCCGGAAGGGCTGGTTGGCGTAGACGTCGTCGTCGATCAGGATCTCCACCTGCAGCCCGTCGACGTTGTGGCGCGAGACCACGCCCGAGACCACCAGGGTGCCGAGCATGACCGACACCACCAGGTACAGGGCGTTGTTGCCGGTGTTGGTGGCGGCGATGGCCACCAGAACGGCGAAGAGCACGAACCAGAGGCCGACCTTGGTGATCCGGATCCCCTCGGGGGTCCGGTGGCGCCGCCATCGCCGGCTCCGCTCCGGGCGCTTCGCGCTCACGGCCTCACACCGGCACGGGCACG
>JASFUJ010000227.1:0-5995 GCA_050050355.1 Acidobacteriota bacterium | reverse complement strand
CGGTCGACGAGAGCCCCGGCTTCATGTGGTTCTCCACGCCGGGCACGTCCCGCTGGCGCCCGGAGTGGCTGAGCTGCATGATGAACTTGCAGCCGTACTCGTGGACCTTCTCGCCGACCGCCCGCCAGAACGGGATCTTGTCGTCGGCGTCGATCATCGCGTAGTTGGGCAGGATCCGCCCGCGCACGTGGACCGGTACGAAGGAGGAGATGATCGCGCCGATGCCGCCGCGGGCGAACTTCTCCTCCCAGTTGACCCGGCACTGGTTTCCCGAGCCGTCGTAGTTGTCCCAGCGGCCGTTGATGCTGGACCGGAAGAGCCGGTTCTTCACCGTCAGGTGCCGGAATTCGAGCGGTTGGAAGATCGGATCTTGGTTCGGCATGAGTGGTCTCTCCCTCAGAAGGTCTTCATGAGCTCGATCAGGGCCCGCTTCTCCGCGTCGGTCAGCTCGCCGAAGTGGGAATCGTGGCCGTGGTCTTCGATGAAATCGGGCGCCTGGTTCAGGGCCAGGAGCTCCGGGACCAGCGCGCGCAGCTCCTCGTCGTACCGGCCCCGGCCCTCCAGGGCCTCCACCAGCCGCACGAGGCGCTCCGGGTGTTCCAGTAGCTGTTCCAGACGGTCGAGAAGGGCGTCTTTCCTCACCAGCTCGCGCAGATCGATGTGGGCGAGCAGGTTCACCGGGGTTCCCGCGGGCACCTCCACCTCGAGCGAGCGGAACCGGAGCACCGTGTCCCGCGGAGTCACCTTGATGGAGTCCTTCCCCAGGCGCGTCTCGGGCCAGAGGAGCTTCTCCATGGCGTCCTCGAACGCCTCCATCCGGCCGGCCACCGAGGGGTCTCCGGTGTAGCGGCCGAGGAGGTTGTTGTGGAGCAGCGGCGCCGTGGCCCAGACGCTGATCAACGACGGGGTGCGGTAGTACCCGGGCCCGCCGGCCGGGATCTCGTGCTCGATGTCGCTCTCGCCGCTGAACGGGTTGTCCAGGTGGAGGGTCCCCGGCGAGGGGAGCTCCTTGTAGGTCTCCGACGAGAACCGCTCCCAGATGTGGCCCTCGACGGCGTTGGTGGCCAACGCCCGCGCCGCGTTGGTGCCGATGGCGAAGCGCGGGTCGTCCGAGACCAGCGGGTAGCGGCGGTCGTCGGACAGGAAGTTGTTCTCCAGGAAGTCGTCGCGCAGGGCGAGCTCGATCCAGTCGGCGCGGGCCGCGGCCGAGTGCTTCTCCGGCCCCTGGTGGCTGTAGCCGGGCGGCAGCTTGCTCGAGTGGCACCGGGCGCAGTGGCCGCCGAACACCCGGCGACCGAGCTCGAGCTCCTCCTCCGAGGCCGTCAGGTACGCCTCCCCGCCCGGGGCGTCCGCCAGGTGATAGGGCCCGATCGAGTCCAGGAACGCCGCGGCCTCGCCCATGCGCGCCGCGGTCAGCCGCCAGTCCAGGCAGTCCCGCTCCGCCGTCTCGTGGACGAACGGTTGCTGGGTCTCGAGCCCGGTGAAGGTGTCCTCCAGGCTCATCCGGTAGTCGGGGCAGAGGCCGATGTTGACGTAGACCCGAAGCGCCGCCCCCGCCGGACCGATCGAGTCCGCCCCGTCCTTGAGGATGTGGGGGACCTCCCGGGGCAGGCCGTCGTTCATGGTCTCGGTCCAGCGCGGCCGGTCCGTGAGGATCGAGAAGATCGAGTTGATGGCGTTGGGGTTGTTGATCCAGTCGACGCTGATCCGGGAGGTGTCCGACGTCCCCGGCTGCTGGGTTTCGTAGACCCAGTAGAGGAAGTCCTCCTCGGACAGGCCCGCCTTGAACATCTGCCCCTCGCGGATGTACTGGTTGCCCAGGGCCGGCGCCAGGTTCTCCCACTCCGGGTGCTCCGGGTCGTCCGGCGGGTCGGTCGGCGAGAAGGCGATGTGGCAGACGCCGCAGGTCATGCCCACCAGGTAGGGGGGCTCGATGGAGGCGTCCTCGACGGTGCGCGCGGGCGTCAGGTACCGGTCCGGGTCCCAGTGACCGGGCTCGAAGGCCGGGTTCGGGAAGAGGCGGATCCCCATCACCCCGCTCGAGTACGGGTCCTCGCACTCGTCGAGCCAGAGGCCGTACGGATCCGGCCCGGTCGCCTGCCGGCAGCCGGGATCGTTCACCACTCCGAGCCGGTCGAAGCGCTCGCCGCGCAGGCGCGAATCGATGAAGGCCAGCAGGTTGACGCCGACCCGCAGGCCGGTCTTCTCGGCGATCTCGGCGGTCCGGACCTCGGACATGCGCCAGAACCGGGGGTTGCCGCGGGCGTTCTCCGGCGAGCCTCCGGTGGCCTGGGGATCCCCGCCGGGCCAGAAGTACCAGGTGCAGGCGCCGGCCCGCTCGGCCTCCGAGAGCCCACCGCCCTCGCCGTACTCCAGGTGGTCCCAGCGCATCAGGGCCGGGATGCCGTCACAGGTCTCCTCCGGAGAGTCTCCGAAGGTGTCGAACCCGCGGACTCCGGCCGGGTCGGCCGGATAGGTCGCGGTCGCCGTGCGGTCGCCGTCACAGGCGCCGGCCGCCCCGAGGCCGAGCGCCAGGGCGCCGATCGAGGCCACCCGTCTGATCGACTGCAGTCCCTTCATTCCAGAAAAACCGCAACCACGAATCCGAAACATCGCACTCCCTGCACTCCTCGTTCGACTCCGCCGAAAGACCGAGCACGATGCTCGGGGACAGATCGCCACGCTCATGGAACCGCAGGCGCGCTGACATCCTCTCTGTCTCCGGCGGAAAGACCGGACCGGGTAGCAGCCGGGACGGTGCGAGTCACCGGCCGCTCAAGCAAAAGCATTGGCTCTATTGACCTATTGAGGGGACTATAGTTTGAGCCCTCGAAAAAGGCAAGGGGGCAGCGGGAAGACTCGGCCCACTCGTCACGAACGCGGCCTTTGTATGCAGATGTCGAAGCTCGTTGACGTGAAGAAGAGCGCTATATTAGGGTTCCTGGAACCGGAAGGAGACCCAGATGGAATATGTCCGCGTCCGCTGCAGCGACGACGCGAAGATCACCGTGTCGATCGACGGGGTCCAGAGTGGCCGCACGGGCCTGGTGCTCGGCGTCCAGGAGGGCACCCACACGTTCGCGCTCTGCCGGTGCTCCGACGACCCCCACGATTCCCGGTGCCACGCCGAGCGCTATCGCCCGGTGCGGCAGCGCGTGACGGTCGAGGACACGATCCGGATCGATCCGATGGAGGTGGTGTTTGAGCGCGTCGACTGAGTGCGCCCGATCAGCGATCCGCTCGCATTCGAGCGCCGCTGCATCCTCGCCGGCGGCGTTGCGCTCCCTGCGACATACCGACCGGTATGCCTCGGCCACGCGCCTTGCCGCCGAGGCGCATCGACGCTCTCGGTGCCCGAGCGGATCACTGGTCGGGCACACTCGTCTCCGCCACGTTGTGGTCACCGGGATTGCCCTCTTGGTGATCGCCGTATCGGGGCTGGGGGCCGGCGGGTGTGCGCACCACGTGGTCAATGCGCCGATCGCGCGCGTCGACCGGGACGCCGGGTACCGGTTCGAGAAGCTGGCGCACCCGGGCAACAGCGACGAGCTGTTCGTCATCCTCACCTTCTCCGGCGGCGGCACCCGGGCCTCGGCCCTGGCGTACGGCGTGCTCCGGGAGCTGGCGGAGACCGAGATCCCGGCGCAGGACGGCGGCGGCGGAACCACCACGTTGCTCGACGAGGTGGACGTCATCTCGTCGGTCTCCGGCGGTTCGTTCACCGCCGCCTATTACGCCCTGTTCCACGGCGAGCGGGAGCGGGAGCGGCTGTTCGCCGACTTCGAGCGGGTCTTCCTGCGCCAGCCGGTCCAGGGCCACCTCAAGCGGCAGCTCCTGGTGCCGGCCAACTGGTTCCGCCTGCCGTCGCGCAACTTCGACCGGATCGACATGGCGGCGCGCTGGTACGACCGCAACGTGTTCGAGGGGCGGACGTTCGCCGACCTGATCGACGCCGGCGAGCGGCCCTTCATCGTGCTCAACGCCACCGACATGGGCCAGGGCCACCGGTTCGAGTTCACCCAGGACCGCTTCGACTACCTCTGCTCCGACCTGGCCTCCTACCCGGTGGCCCGGGGCGTGGCCGCCTCCTCGGCGTTCCCCGGGCTGCTCACCCCGCTGACCCTGCACAACCACTCGAACGCGTGCGACTTCGAGCCGCCGCTCGCGGTGCGGAACGCCCTCGAAGACCGGGAGACCAACCCGCGCCGCTACATCGCGGCCCAGGAGCGGGTCTCCTACCTGCGGCCGGACCGCCGCCACGTCCACCTGCTCGACGGCGGCGTGTCCGACAACATCGGCCTGCGGGGCCCGTTCGAAGCGCTGACCTCGGAGGTGAGCGGCTGGAGCCTGCTCCCCCGGATCAACAACGGAAAGATCCGGACGGTCCTGGTGATCGTGGTCAACGCCAAGAAGACGCCGGGGGACCGGATCGACGGGCGCCACCAGGCGCCGTGGCTGCTCCCGACCCTCCAGACCGCCAGCACCACTCCGATGTCCCACTACTCGTTCGAGACCATCGAGGTGCTGCGGGAAGCGTTCGAAGACCGGAAGGACGAGCAACGGCTGGTGGAGGCCCTGCGCCGGCGGTGCCCCGGTTGCGACGTGGGCGAGAGCCCGACCGACGTGGTCGACTACGTGGACGTGCAGGTCTCCTTCGACCAGGTGAGCGACCCGAAGACCCGCGCGTACCTCAACGGCCTGCCGACCAACTTCTCCCTCCCGGACGAGGCGGTCGACACGCTGATCCGCGTCGCCCCCGAAGCGCTCGACGAGGACGAGGACTACCAGGAGCTCCTCGAACGCCTCCGCGGCGACGGATGAACCTCCTCGATCTCTTCGAGATCCAGCGACTGGAGCGTCCCGACGCCCCCGCGCTGCACGACCCGGCCACCGGCGCCACCCTCACCCACCGCCGGCTCCTGGACCGGGTCGATGGAGCCGCGGCGGCTCTGGCGGGACAGGGGGTGACTCCCGGCGACCGGGTGGCCTTCTACGCCGACGGCTCACCCGACCTCGTGGTCCTGCACCTGGCCGTCCTCCGGCTCGGCGCGATCGCCGTACCGGTCAACCTGGCGTACCGGGAGCGGGAGGTGGGGCACATCCTCGCCGACTCCGAGCCCAGGCTGGTGCTCGCCGGGTCCGAGCAGCGCACGATCGTGGACGCCGTCCCGGCGGCCGACCGGGCGAGCGTGGAGGCCGTGGCGACGGTCGAGGAGGCCCTGGAGAGCGCGCGCTCGACGCCGGAGCGGGCGCCGGCCGCCCCCGAGGGATCGAGCCCCGCCCTGCTGGTCTACACCTCCGGGACGACCGGCCGCAGCAAGGGGGCGATCCTCACCCACGACAACCTGCTGGCCACCGTCACCGGCCTGCTCGCCGCCTGGACCTGGCGGGCGGACGACGTCCTGCTCCTGGCCCTGCCGCTCTTCCACATCCACGGCCTGGTGGTGGGGCTGCACACGGCCCTGGCCGCCGGAGCGTCGACGCTGCTCCACCGGCGCTTCGACGCTGCCGCGGTGGTCGACGCTCTCGCCGGGGAGGCACGCGCCGGAATCCAGCCGACGCGCTTCTTCGGCGTGCCCACCATGTACCGCCGGCTGCTGGCGGAGATCGAGGCCAGGCCGGGTCCGCCCCGCTTCGACCGGGTGCGCCTGTTCTGCTCCGGCAGCGCCCCGCTCCCCCCGGAGACCTTCGAGGCCTTCCGCCGGGCCACCGGCCACGCCATCCTCGAGCGCTACGGCATGAGCGAGACCGGCATCACCCTGTCGAACCCCTACGCCGGACCGCGGCTACCGGGGACGGTGGGCACGCCGCTGCCCGGGGTGTCGGCCCGGATCGTCGCGGCGGGCGCCGAGGTGGACCCCGGAGGCGAGGGCGAGCTCCAGGTCCGGGGCTCGAACGTGTTCTCCGGCTACTGGCGGGATCCGGAAAAGACCGCCGAGAGCTTCCTGGCCGACGCGGACGGCCGGCGGTGGTTCCGGACCGGCGACCTGGCCCG
>JASFUJ010000226.1:0-6025 GCA_050050355.1 Acidobacteriota bacterium | reverse complement strand
GGCACAGTCCGGCGACGGCCCGCGCCACGTCCGGCAGCACGGCGTCCGGCGTGTCCAGCAGCTCGCCGGCGGTCGCACCGTCGGGCAGGGCGCCCGCGCAGCCGGGGGCGAGGAGCAGGGCCGGCAGCGGTGGTGGCACGCCCTCCGCGGCCTCCCGGGCCGCCGCCTCCGCCGAGTCCTCCCGGTCGAGAACCCGTCGCTCGAGCCGCTCGAAGCCCCGGAGCGTGTAGACGGCGCCGGTGGCGGGCAGCCCGGTCCGGGCCAGGGGGACCGGCACCACGGCGCGGGCTCCCTCCCGGAGGGCCCGGAGCATTCGCCGCAGGCTCCGGTCCGTGAGCAGCGTCCGGCAGTCGAGCACCAGGAGGGGGCGGTCCGGGGCCGCCGCGACGGCCTCCGCGGGGCGGTCTGGAGCCACCAGCTCGACCGGCCCGGCCGCCGCCTCGGCCCGGCTGACCACCCAGGAGACCAGGTAGTCGAGCTCGGACGCTGCGGCGAAGTCGGGTGGTGTGCGGACGGTCAGGGTGAGCACGTCGCCGGAGTTTAACCGAGCGGCCTCCCAGTGAAGCTTCGCCTCGAACCGACGCGAGCTCCGGGCGGTGGCGCCCCCTGCCTCCCCGCGAGGGGAGGAAGGGGGACGGGGAGTTTGGAGGGGAGATCCAGAGGATCGTCAAGGTCGATCGGAGCGGCGGTCCTAACGGATCGGGAAAGCTCGACTCAATCGTCACGAACTCGGGCTTCGTAGATGTCTACGGTAAGGTTCGCTCCGTGGACGAGCCGCGCGTTTCCGTCGTCATCCCCACCTACCAGCGGATGGACGTGCTCCCCGAGGTCCTCGACGCCCTCGAGGGCCAGCGGGACGCGCCCCCGTTCGAGGTGGTGGTGGTGGACGACGGCTCCCGAGACGACACGCCGGAGTTTCTGGCATCCCGTCGCTTCGCGGTCCCGGCGCGGGTGCTCTGCCAGGGCAACCGGGGACCGGCGGCGGCGCGCAACGCCGGGGTCCGGGCCGCCGCCGGGCGGTGGGTGGCCTTTCTGGGGGACGACACCGTCCCGACTCCAGGATGGTTGGCCCGCCACGTCGCCGCCCACGAGGAGCGGGGTGGCGGTGACGAGCTGGCGGTCATCGGCTACACGCGCTGGCACCCCCGGGTGCGTACCGACCCCTTCCTGGAGTACATCAACGAGTACGGCCTCCAGTTCGGCTACCGCCTGATCGAGGATCCGGAGGACGTGCCGTTCAACTTCTTCTACACCTCCAACCTGTCGCTGCACCGGTCCCGGCTGCTCGCCCACCCGTTCGACGAGCGCTTTCCGTACGCCGCCTGGGAGGACATCGAGCTCTCCTACCGGCTGTCGAGGGCGGGGCAGCGGCTGGTCTACGAGCCCCGGGCGGTCACCCTGCACGACCATCCAACCGATCTGGAGCGGTTCATGGTCCGCCAGGAGAAGGCCGGGTACTCCGCGGTGGTCTTCTACCGGCTCCATCCGGAGCTGGGGCCGTTTCTCGGCGTCGGCGCCGGCGGACCGCCCCCCCCGCCGCCGGACGGTCGCCGGCGGCGGAGAGAGCGCCTGGCCCGCAGCTTGCACAATCTACCGTTGATTCGATTGAGGACCCCGCGCCTGTGGGAAGAGGTCCTCCGATTCCACTACATCGCCGGGCTCCACCGAGCCTGGCGCGAGGGCGCGGGGTCCGATCTGACGACGGAATCGACAACGGAGCGCGGCTCGGGGGCGGTCACCAAACCGGGGACCGGCCGAGCCGGCCAGGAGACGCCATCATGACCGCACGACGGTTCGAGATCTCACTCGCGGCTGGTGCGATCGCCCTGCTGATCTGCTGCACCTGGGGCGTCACACCGGCCCACGCCGGGCCGGAGGGAGGCGTGGCCCCCGTCCGCCCGGACACCTCCCACGTCACGGCCACCGCGTCCGCCGGGGCGGGTGGTCAACAGCACGCGAAACCCCGAAGCGGCACCAGCTCGGGATCTTCGTCCACCTCCCGCTCCTCCGGCACGCGCTCGGGCTCCCGGGCCGTGCCGCGGGGGAACGAGCCGTCTCGCCAGATCGGCCAGCGCAAGCCCGAAGCCGACCGCGGACGGACCGGCGGCGGGAGCTACGTCCACCATGGTGGTGGCCGGCGCCACGCCACGATCTACTGGGGTCCCTACGGCTACCCGTGGGGCTGGTGGACGTGGGGGTGGCCCTACTATCCGTGGGGCGGCTACGCCGGTGTGCGCTACTACCCCTCCCAGGTCAGCCCCTCCATGGGCGCCCTCGATCTCGATCTCAGCCCCGAGGAGGCCGAGGTCTACCTGAACGGTCAGCTCATCGGCATCGCGGACAACTTCGACGGCTGGCCCAGCTACCTGTGGCTCGACAAGGGGACGTACGACCTGGTCTTCTACCATGAGGGCTACCGGACGCTCGCCCGCCAGTACTCCATCTACCCCGGGGTGATCATCGACGTGGAAGACCGCCTCGTCCGCGGCGAGTCGACGCCGCCCGAAGAGCTGATCGCCGCGGCCGCCGCGCGCCGTGAGGAGGAGCGGGTGGAGGAGGACGCGGAGCCGATGGAGCCGGCCTGGAAGGAGCGGGTGCGCGAGGAGCGGGAGCGCTCCGAGCGGCAGGAGGGCGAGTCCGCCCCCTACGACGCCCGGCAGGAGCCGGCCCGGCTGGTCCTCGCCGTGGTTCCGCCGGACGCGGCGATCTACCTGGACGGCCGCTTCATCGGGGCCGCCGAGGAGCTGTTCGAGGGCGGCGCCGCGGTGGTGATCGATCCCGGCGAGCACGAGGTGGAGGTCGTCCGCCCCGGCTACGCGTCGAAGCGGGTGACCGTGGCCGCCGGCTCGGGCGAGTCCGTGGAGCGCCGGATCGAGCTGGACGAGCTCGAGTAGCTGGCGCGGGTCCACGCCGTGCCACGCCGGCGGGCCGGTCACCGGGTTCGCTTTCGTGGACCGAGGGCTCGTGGTCAAGCTCCGCCTCGACCCGACGAGAGCTCCTTCGTCCAGTCGGCACGAATTCTGGGCGCTGGCGCCCCTTGCCTCCCCCAAGGCCGGCCCCGCCGGCCGTGCGAGTGGACCGGGAAGAAGGGGGTCGGGGGGTTGGAGAGTTGTTTAGGGCCGCGCGGAGGGGTCAGATCGGGCCACCCGCAGCGACCGCCCGACCGAGGCGTACATCCGTACGCCGCAGGGAGAAAGGGAGCGAGGACGGCCCGAGATGGCCCCTCCCCGCGGCCCTAAACGGCTTCTTCCTTGTTGTCCTTCTCCATCCTCAACAGCCACTTCTTCTTGTCCTTGCCCGCGATGTAGCTGCCGATGCCCGACTTGTTGGTCACCACCCGGTGGCAGGGGACGAGGATCGGCAGCGGGTTGACCATCAGCGCGGCGAGCACCTGCCGGTAGCCGTCCGGCTGGCCGGCGGCCGTCGCGATCTTCTGGTAGGTGCGGGTCCGGCCGTAGGGGATCTTCGCGACCTCCTGGAGCACCTTCTGGTCGAACCGGGGGAGGCCGGTCGCCTTGAGGTCGTACGCCACCTCGAGCTTCTTCCGGGCGCCGGCGAAGTACTCGGACAGCCGGCCGAACAGCTCGTCCAGGAACTCCGAACCGTCCAGATCCTCGAAGGGAGTGAAGGTCTTCGCCTCCTTGCCCTTCGGGTTGATCACCAGCCGCGTGACGGTCTCGCCGCGAAGCTCGAGACCGAGGGGTCCGATCGAGGAGGGGAAGAGAATCCGGGTGGTGTCGGGCATTTGCGGAGGGGGTCCGTCGGTCGCAGCTCCCGTCTCTGCCATGGCGTCAGCGTATCACGGCGTCGGGGGCCGGGGCGGCCGTTCGCACCGGGCGCGAGCGGTGCTCGAGGGGCGGCCGGGCGTTCTCACCCCGGCTCCGTTTCGGGCGCCAGGCGGATGCGGATCTCCTCCCAGCGGGCCGCGGCGAGCTCGCCGATCAGGTCGACCGCGTCGGCGTAGCTCCGGTCGGAGATCGTCCGGCAGCGGACGCGGAACGTGGTCGCCCCCGCGAGGGGGAAGGGAGAGAGGTACACGGTGCCGTCCGCGAAGCGCCCTCGGGTTCCGGCGGTCACGAACGGCTCGGTCGAGCCACGGCATGCGGCCAGCGAGATCCGGTCCCCCAGCGCCACGTGGGCGGCGTCCGCGGACAGGCTCTCGGGGGCGGTCCCCGTCTCCTCCAGCAGCCAGGTGATCAGCTCCTCGAGCGGCTCGAAGAGCTGCTCGTCCCACCGGGGCTCCCCGCGCCGGCCGGAGTGGAGGACCTCCGCGTGACGGCAAATGAGCAGGGCCGCATAGGGGCGCTCGGGACCGTTCAGGCAGTGGCGCTCCACCCCGCGGCGCCAGATCTCGATCCGGGGGCCGTCCGGCAGGGTCAGGAAGTCGTGGGGCCGGCCGGTGGCCGGGTCGACCCGGGGTGCGGAATCGGCCTCGCGCCACCCGTTGTCGTGCTCCCGGGCGGCGAAGATCACGTCGCCGCGGTGGGGGTTGCCCGGCAGCCCGTCAGCCCGCCACAGGGAGACGATCTCCCCGGCGAGATGGGCATGGTCCGCCTGGGTGATCATCCTCAGGCGGTCGCCTTCGGGAACCACGATCATCGCGTCAGTCTACCGGTGTGCCTTGTCAGGGCTTCGAGGTCGCCGTACGATGGGGCTCGCCGTCCGACCCGGCGCTCCCCGCGATCTTCGATCCGTCACCATACCCCAGCTTCTCCGGAAGGAACGTCATGAAATTCATGCCCGAGCCCTGGCGCGTCAAAGTCGTCGAGCCGATCCGGCTGCCCGATCGCGAAGAGCGTGAGCGGCGCCTGGTTCAGGCCGGCTTCAACCTGTTCAAGGTGCCGTCGGAGGCGGTCTTCATCGACCTGTTCACCGACTCGGGGACCTCCGCCATGTCCGACAACCAGTGGGCGGGCATGATGGTCGGCGACGAGGCGTACGCCGGGGCGCGCAATTACTACAGCCTCGAGAAGACGGTCCACGAGGTCTTCGGCTTCCCCCACATGGTGCCGGTCCACCAGGGGCGGGTCGCCGAGAACCTGCTGTTCTCCCACCTCGTGACGCCGGGCTCGATCGTGCCCAACAACAACCACTTCGACACCACCCGCGCCAACGTGGAGGTCAACGGCGGCGAGGCCCTGGACCTGGTGATCGACGAGGGCAAGCACCCCGAGACCGACCACCCGTTCAAGGGCAACGTGGACCTGGACAGGCTGCGCCACCTGTTCGAGACCACCCCGCGCGAGCGCATCCCGCTGGCCATGCTCACGCTCACCAACAACTCGGGTGGCGGCCAGCCGGTCTCTCTCGCCAACGTGCGGGCCACCTCGGAGCTCTGCCACGAGTTCGGGATCCCCTTCTACCTCGACGCCTGCCGGTTCGCCGAGAACGCCTGGTTCATCAAGCAGCGCGAGGAGGGCCAGGGGGACCGTTCGGTGGCGGAGATCGCGCTCGAGGTCTTCTCCCTGGCCGACGGGTGCACCATGAGCGCCAAGAAGGACGGTCTGGCCAACATCGGCGGGTTCCTGGCGAGCCGCGACCGGTCTCTGATCGAGACGATCAAGCAGCGCATGGTGGTGATCGAGGGCTTCCCGACCTACGGCGGCCTCGCTGGCCGGGACCTGGAGGCGGTCTCCCGCGGCCTGCGGGAGGTCCTGGACGAGAGCTACCTGGAGTACCGGACCGGCCAGGTGGCGGCCTTCGGCCGGGCGTTGACCGAGGCGGGCATCCCGATCGTCCTGCCCACCGGCGGACACGCGGTGTACATCGACGCCCGCCGCTTCCTGCCCGACTTTCCCCAGGCCGACTTCCCGGCCCAGGCCCTGGTCGTGGCCCTCTACCGGGAGGGTGCGGTGCGCGGCGTGGAGATCGGCAGCGTCATGTTCGGTCACGAGGATCCCGAGACCGGTGCGCGGGTGTTCGCGCCCATGGAGCTCGTCCGCCTCGCGGTCCCGCGCCGGGTCTACACCAACACCCATCTCAAGTACGTGGTCGAGGTGCTCGAGGAGGTCAAGGGCCACCGGGA
>JASFUJ010000225.1:0-6039 GCA_050050355.1 Acidobacteriota bacterium | reverse complement strand
ACTCGTCGGTGGTCTCGCTGGCCGGCCGCCTCGAGGGTCGGTCGGCGAAGGCGCAGGCCCACCCGCCGGACGGCGTGGAGGATGCGGCCGGCGCGCGGGCGAGGGATCGGCGGGCGGCCATGCGGCGTCGGCGGAGGGTCCGCGACACCCTGGACCTGGACGAGACTCGTTGACTCATCGCGAGATCAGCGGAGACGAGAGGTGGAGATGAGACACGAGACGGACGCCGGAGACCGCATCGCAGTGGTCGGCATGGCCGGGCGCTTTCCCGGCGCCCCCGACCTGGACCGATTCTGGGACAACCTGGCCGCGGGCAGGGAGTCGGTGACCGTGTTCACGCCGGACGAGCTGGCCACGGCCGGAGTCGACCCGGAGGTCGCCGGGCGCCCCGAGTACGTGCCGGCGGGAGCGGTGCTCGACGATCCCGGCCGGTTCGACGCCGAGCTGTTCGACGTCAGTCCCGGCGAGGCCGCGCTGATCGATCCGCAGCAGCGGCTCTTTCTGGAATCGTCCTGGGCCGCGCTGGAGGACGCCGGGCTCGACCCCCGGCGTGCGCCGGCTCGCACGGCCGTGTTCGCGGGTGCCGGCCTCAACCGTTATCTGCTCGATCACGTCTACCCGGCGATCGACCTCGACGACCCGGCCGGGGCGTACCGCGCGGTGCTCTCCAACGACAAGGACTTCCTCGCCACGCGGGTGGCCTACAAGCTCGGGCTGGAAGGCCCCGCCCTGACCGTCCAGACCGCCTGCTCCACGTCGCTGGTGGCGGTCGCGCTGGCCTGCCAGAGCCTGCTCACCGGAGACAGCGACCTGGCGGTGGCCGGCGGCGTCACCCTGCGGCTGCCCCTCGGCGCCGGGTACCTCTACCAGGACGAGGGCATCCTCTCGCCCGACGGCCACTGCCGGGCGTTCGACGCCGACGCCGCGGGCACCGTGCCCGGCAGCGGCGTCGGCGTCGTGGTTCTCGAGCGGCTGGACGACGCCCTCGCCGCCGGGCACCCGGTGCGCGCGGTGATCTCCGGCTGGGCCACCAACAACGACGGCTCGGCCAAGGCCGGGTACACGGCGCCCCGGGGCGAGGGACAGGCTCGCGCGGTGGCGGAAGCGCTCGCCCTCGCCGGCGTGGAGCCGGCCTCGGTGGGCTATGTGGAGGCCCACGGCACCGGCACCCGGCTCGGGGACCCGATCGAGGTGGCCGCCCTGAACCGCGCCTTCGGCTCCGGCCTCCGGAAGGGCTCGATCGCCCTCGGCTCGGTCAAGACCAACGTCGGCCACCTGGACGCCGCCGCGGGGGTCGCCAGCCTGATCAAGGCGGTCCTGGCGCTGGAGCGGGAGGCGATCCCCCCGACCCTCCACTTCCGCAGCCCGAACCCGGAGATCGACTTCGACGGCGGGCCGTTCCGGGTGGTGACCGAGCTCACCCCCTGGAGCGAGGGTGTGGGCGGGGCGCCCCGGCGGACCGGGGTGAGCTCCTTCGGGATCGGCGGGACCAACGCCCACGCGATCCTGGAAGAGGCTCCGGCCGGTCGCCGGCGGTCGCCGTCGGGAGGGCCGCGCCTGATCGCCGTCTCGGCCGCCACTCCGGAGACCCTGGAGCGCGCGGCCTCCCGCCTGGGTGAGGCCCTCCGGGAGAGCGCCGCCGAAGACCTGGCGGACGTCGGCCACACCCTGCTCGCCGGACGCGCGCCGCTGCGCCACCGCCGCGCGGTGGTGGCCGGAGACGCCGCCGCCGCCGCGGACCTGCTGGGCGGCGAGCCCGCCGTCGAGCCCACCGATGAAGTGGGGACCTCCCCGGCGCTCCGGATCTTCGAGGGCACCGTCGAGCGGGGCGGCGCGCCGGTGGCGTTCCTCTTCCCCGGCCAGGGCTCGCAGCATCCGGGGATGGCGTCGGACCTGCTGGAGCGCCAGCCCCTCTTCCGCCGCGAGATGGAGCGCTGCGCGGAGATCCTGGACCCGCTGCTGGGCGGCACCGCGGCGGCGGACTGCGGGCTCCTCGGAGCCCTGCGCCGGAACGACCGGGATCTCGGGGACGAGGCGATGGCGAACACGGCGCTGGCCCAGCCGATGCTCTTCGCCGTCGAGCACTCGCTGGCGCGGCTCTGGATCGGCTGGGGGGTGATCCCCGAGGCGCTCCTCGGCCACTCGGTCGGGGAGCTGGTGGCGGCCTGCCTGGCCGGGGTGCTGGATCTCGAGGAGGCGCTTGCGCTGGTGGCCGAGCGGGGCCGCCTGGTGGCCGAGCTGCCGCGCGGGGCCATGCTCGCGGTGCCCCTCTCGGAGGAGGAGCTCGGGCGCCGGCTGGCGGAGGACCGGTGGGCGGGGGACGGGCCCGCACCGGTTCTCGCGGCCGTGAACGCGCCCGAGCTGTGCGTCGTCGCCGGAGCGACCGGGGCGATCGAGGAGCTCGGGGCCCGACTCGACGCCGAGGGGATCTCCACGCGCCGGCTCCGCACCTCCCACGCCTTCCACTCCCCGGCGGTGGAGCCGGCGGTGGAGCCGTTGCGGGCGGCGGTGGAGCGTTGCCGGTTGAGCCCGCCGCGGATCCCGGTGCTGTCGAACGTCACCGGCACCTGGCTCACCGACGACGAGGCTGTCGATCCCGGGTACTGGGCGCGCCACCTGCGCCGGCCGGTGCGCTTCGGCCCGGCCGTGGCGGAGCTCCTGCAGGAGCCGCGCCGGGTGCTCCTCGAGGTCGGTCCGGGCGACGCCTTGACCAGGCTCGTTCGCAGGAACCCCGCCGGCCGGAGCCGCACCGTGGTGGCCAGCCTGCCGTCCCCCGGGCCGGGGCCGGACGCCCCGGAGGTCCCGGACCCGGCGAGCCTGCTCGCCGCGGCGGGGGCCCTGTGGACCGCCGGGGTCGCCGCCGGCGAACGGTTCGCCGATCCCGATCTCGACCTCGATCCGGCGGCGGGACCCGATCCGGCTCCGGTCTCCGGCGATGGGACGTCCCGGCGCCGGGTCCGGCTGCCCACCTATCCGTTCGGCGGGAAGCGGCACTGGATCGAGGCCGGGCCGCCGCGAGCGGCCGGATCGGGCGCGGCCTCCGGCCGGTCCCCCGGGGCCGCGGACGGGGAGGTCATCGAACGGGAGCCGGACATGGCCGACTGGTTCTACGCGGCCCAGTGGCGCCGCACCCTGGCTCCGGGCTCCGGCGAGGACCCGGAGGCGGGCGCGGACCGGGAACCGGAGCGCTCCCGCTGGCTGGTGCTCGTGGGCGGTTCCGGTGACTCCCCCGTTCCCGACGATCCCGCCGGTCCCGCCGGTCGCGCCGGTCCCGCCGGCACGGGGCGGGACGGACGGAGGGCCCTGGGCGAGGCGCTCGCCGAGGAGCTGCGCCGCGGCGGCGCCGAGGCGTCTCCGGCTCCGCTCGACGACCCGGACCGCCTGCTCGACGGGCTGGTGGAGGGGGAGCACGGTCCGGACCGCGCGCTCCGGATCGTCCACCTCGCGGCTTCGGCGGGGCCGCTCGACGGGGAGGACCCCACCGGGCTCCTCGCCCTCCTCGCCCTGGTCCGCGCGCTGGGGCGGCGAGCCCACGCCCGGCCGGTGGAGCTGACGGTGGTCACCGACCGGCTGCTGGACGTGGCCGGCGAAGGGGTGCGGACCCCCGAGCGGGCGGCGCTGGCGGGGCTGGTCCGGGTGGCGCCCCAGGAGCACCCGGGCATCCGCTGCCGTCTGATCGACCTGGCGGTCGGTTCGCCGGAGCCGTCCGGCGCGCAGTCCGGCGTGCATCCGGAGCTCCGGCCGCTGGTGCACGAGCTGCAGCGGCCGGCCGGTTCGCCGGTGGTCGCCCTCCGCGGACGGCACCGTTTCGAGCCGGTCTACGAGCGGATCCGCCTGGAGGCGCCCCCGGCCGGGCCGGACGACGCCTTCCCCCCGCCGGGCCACTACCTGATCACCGGCGGTCTCGGCCGGTTCGGTCTGGCCGTGGCGGAGCAGCTCGGCCGCTCGGCCGGCTCGTACCGCGTCACCCTGCTCGACCGGGTCGAGCCGGAGGGAGATGCCGCCCGACGGTTGGACGAGCTGCGGGGCTCCGGCGAGGCGGACGAGGCGGACGGAGCGGAGATCGAGGTGGCGGTGAGCGTGGCCGACGTGACCGACCGGGACGCGACCGTGAACGCGGTCCGCGAGGCGGTGGAGCGCTTCGGACCCCTCGCGGGCGTGGTCCACGGAGCCGGTGCTCCGTCCGGTGACTACAAGATGCTGCCCGAGCTGACGGCCGACGACTGGCACCGGCATCTGGCGCCGAAGCTCGAGGGGCTGCGCAGCCTGGACGCGGCGCTGGCGGCCGTGGCGACGCCCGGGACCGGCGACGGAGCCCCGGAAGCCCGCCGTCCGTTCGTCCTCTGCGCGTCCTCGCTGGCGCCGGTCCTGGGAGGAGTCGGGCTCGGTCCGTTCGCCGCCGCCGACGCGGTGCTCGATGCCGCGGTCGAGGCCCGGGACCGCGAGAGCCGCGCCGGCGCTCGCTGGTTGAGCGTCGACTGGGAGGGCTGGGAGCAGCTCGGAACGCTCGGCGGGGGGGACGGGGCGATGACCGGCACGACCCTCGGACGGCAGCAGAACGCCCTGATGATGACCGCCGAGGAGGTGGGGGAGGCGTTCGTCCGGGTGCTGCGGGCGGCCCTGGACCAGCGCGGTCCGCTGGCCGGCGAGCCGCGGGTGGTGGCGGCCACCGGAGACCTGCCGGCGCGGATCGCCCAGTGGAGCGACGTGCTCCGCCGGCGGGGCGCACGCGGAGCGGGCTCGGACGGGAGCCGCCCCGCCGGCGCCCCCGAGCTCCGGCCGCCCGAGGGGCCGGTCCAGTCCCGGGTGGCCGCGATCTGGGAGGAGCTCCTCGGGGTCGACCGGGTGGGGGCCGACGACGACTTCTTCCTGTTCGGCGGCGACTCGCTGGTGGGGCTCCAGGTGCTGTCGAAGCTCCGGGAGGCGTTCGACGTGGAGCTCCCCCTGCGGAGCTTCTTCGAGGCCCGGACCGTCGCCGGGGTGGCCGCGGTGATCGACGAGGAGCGCGGCCGAGCCGAGGCCGAGGCGCGGCGCATGGAGGAGCTGCTGGCGGAGATCGAGGATCTGTCCGACGACGAGGTGGCCGCCGAGCTCGGCGGAGAGGAGGGGGCGTGAGCGCTCGGGATCCGCGGCTCGAAGAACGGCTGGCGGCCCTCTCGCCCGACAAGCGCCGGCTGCTCGAGCGGCGGCTGCGGCGGGAGGAGGAGCGGACCCCGGGCACCGGCGACCGGCCGGGGCGTCCGGAGGGGACGTCCGCTCCCGGGGGGACCGGGGACGCGGCTCCGTTCGAGCTGCCCCCGGACAGCGGCGGCCTGGCGGCGGGCCGCCGGCGCATCGCCGAGCGGGGGATGGGGTTCGGCCTGTTCTTCTTCTCGGCCGACGGCTCGACCGGCGCGGACGACAAGTACCGCCTCCTGCTCGACGCCGCCGGGCTCGCCGACCGGGAGGGGCTGGACGCGGTCTGGACGCCGGAGCGGCACTTCCAGGACTTCGGCGGCCTCTACCCCAACCCCTCGGTCGTCGGCGCCGCCCTGGCGGTCGCCACGGAAGGTCTCGAGATCCGCGCCGGGAGCGTGGTGCTGCCGCTCCACCATCCGGTGCGGGTGGTCGAGGAGTGGTCGGTGGTCGACAACCTCTCCGGCGGCCGGGCGGCGATCTCGATCGCCTCCGGCTGGCACCCGAGCGACTTCATCCTCCGCCCCGAGGGGTACGCGGAGCGCAAGGAGGTGATGTTCCGCGACCTGGAGCTGATCCGCAGGCTGTGGGCGGGGGACGAGGTGTCCCTGCCCGGCGGCGACGGCCGCGAGTATCCGGCCCGGGTCCTCCCCCGCCCGGTGCGCGCGGAGCTGCCGGTCTGGGTGACCAGCTCCGGCAGCACCGCGACCTGGGAGCGGGCCGGCCGGGTCGGCGGAAACGTTCTCACCTCCATGGGGAGCCAGCCGCCGGTCGATCTGGCGGAGAAGATCCGCCGCTACCGGGAGGCCCGCGCGGAGGCCGGCCACGATCCGGCCACCGGCACCGTCTCGCTGATGCTCCACA
>JASFUJ010000224.1:0-6046 GCA_050050355.1 Acidobacteriota bacterium | reverse complement strand
CTGACCATCGACGGGGCGATCCCGATCATCATGGGGGCGAACATCGGCACGTCGGTGACCAACACGCTGGTCTCCCTGGGCCACGTGACCCGGCGCGAGGAGTTCAAGCGGGCGTTCGCCGGGGCCACGCTGCACGACTTCTTCAACCTGCTGACCGTGGCCATCCTGTTCCCGCTCGAGCTCGCCTTCCACGTGCTCCGCGACTCGGCGGACGCCCTGGAGCGGGTGCTCGAGGGGAGCGGGGGGATCGAGCTGTTCGATCCGCTCAAGGCGGTGGTGCGGCCGGTGGCCGAATGGCTGAGCGGCGCCCTCGGGTCGAGTGGCGGCCTGACCCTCGCCGCCGGGGTGCTGCTCCTGTTCCTGGCCCTGAAGTTCCTGGTCGATCTGCTCAAGCAGATCGTCTCCTCCCGGGCGGAGCAGATCCTGGACCGGACCCTCTTCCGCTCGGCCCTGGCGGCGATCGGGGCGGGGACCCTGATCACGGTGATGGTCCAGTCGAGCTCGATCACCACCTCGGTGATGGTGCCGCTGGTGGGCGCCGGCGTGGTGACCCTGGAGCAGCTCTTCCCGTTCACCATCGGCGCCAACCTGGGCACCACGATGACCGCTCTGCTGGCGTCCCTCGCCACCGGCAATCCGGCGGCGGTGAGCGTGGCGCTTTCCCATCTCCTGTTCAACCTGGGCGGCACGCTGATCATCTACCCGCTGCCGCCGCTGCGGGCCATCCCGCTGGCGCTGGCTCGCTGGCTCGGCGCCCTGGGCTCCAAGAACCGGCCCGCGGCCGTGGCGTACGTGATGGTGGTCTTCTTCGGGCTACCGATCCTGTTCCTGTTCCTGTCCGGCGGGTTTCGGGCCGTGACGGAGCCGCCGCCGGGTCTCCCGGAGGAGCCGCCCCCGGTCGTCGAGCCCGCCGAGGAGGTGGCTCCGGACGAGCCGCCCTCGCCGGAGCCGCCGTCGCCGTCGGCGGCCCGGGGCGGGGCTCCGGCGCTCGCAAGGTCACCCGCGCCGCCGGTGCTCTCGGCGTCGCTCTCGCGTGCCGATGCCGGAGCGGAAGCTTCGGGGTGGTGTCGGCGGTTGTCCGTGATGGAGGTGTGCGATGTTTAAAGGGATCTTCAGCGGTACCCAGCGATCCACGCTGATCGAATCCGCGTTCGAGGACGTCTCGGAGATGCTGCGCGTCTCGGCGCGGATGCTCGACCTGGCCCTGGAGGCCCTGCTCGACAATCGGCCGCTCCAGGCGGACCTGGATCAGCTCGACGACCCGGTGGACGAGGCCGAGCGCATGGTGCGGCGGAGCGTTCTCGAGCACCTCTCCTTCAACCCGCAGCAGGACCTGGTGGCGAGCCTGGTGCTGGTGAGCATGGTGCAGGACGCCGAGCGCATCGGCGACTTCGCCCGCGGCATCGGGGAGCTGGTGCCGCTGGCCAAGAGCGAGCGCAAGGGTCCGTTCACCGAGCGCCTGCGGGAGGCGGCCCGGGAGCTGCGGCCGCTGTTCGAGGTCACCGAGCGGGCGTTCCGGGAGGACGACTCGGAGGAGGCCCGGCGGGTGATGACCCGCTGCGCGGAGCTCAAGGAGGAGCTCCAGGAGTTCACCCGGGGCGTGGCGGACAGCGACCTGTCGGCCGACATGGCGGTGGTCTACGCCAACGCCGCCCGCATCCTGCGGCGGATCGGCTCGCACCTGTCGAACATCGCGTCCTCGGTGGCCCAGCCCTACGACCGGATCCGCCACGGCGACGAGGACGTGTGACCCGGGGGCGCGGCGGCACCATCTGGGTGCGGACCTCCTCCGGGAAGCGCCACCCCTTCCTGCGGGGGATGGTCACCCACGACCTGATCCTGCGCGGGCTCTCCTTCGACGAGGCGTACGCCGCCGCCCGGGCATTGCGCGACCGGATCGCCGACCGGGAGGAGATCTCCACCTCCGAGCTCGAGGAGCTGCTCGACCTGCAGCTCGAGGAGATGATCCCCCGGGAGCGGCTGGCCCGTCTCGAGCCGCGGGAGTCGCGCCGGCGGGAGCTGCGGGTGATCTACCACGGCGAGCCCCAGCCGTTCTCCCGCGGCCTGCTGGCCCGGAGCATCCACGCCGCCGGGGTCGACCTGGATCGGGCGTACCGGCTGGTGAGCCGGCTCCAGGGCGAGCTCCGGAAGGAGGGGGCCGAGGCGGTCGAGAGCGAGGAGATCGCCCGGCGGGCCGGTGACCTGCTGGAGCGGTTCGAGGACGCGGAGACCGCCACCCGCTACCGGCTGGTGCGGAGCATCCGACGCCTGCCGCGGCCACTGGTGATCTACCTGGGCGGCGCCACCGGGACCGGCAAGTCCACCCTCGCCCTGGACCTGGCGCCCCTGCTGCGCATCTACCGGATCAACGCCACCGACACCATCCGCCAGGTCATGCGGATGGTCTTCGCCCCGGCGATCCTCCCCGCCCTCCACCATTCCAGCTACGAGCTGCCCCGCAAAGAGCAACCGTGGCGCTACCGGGAAGACGGGCGCCAGCCCTCCACGGAGGATTTCGAGGAGCGCCTGGTGGAGGAGTTCGAGGAGCAGGCGACCCGGGTGTGCGTCGGTGTACGGGCGGTGGTGGAGCGGGCCGTGATGGAGAACATGAGCGTGCTGGTGGAAGGGGTCCACCTGGTGCCGCCGCTCTTCCCGTTCCCGGATCTCGAGGGGGCGGCGTACCAGATCTCTCTCCTGCTCACGACCCTGGACGAGGAGGCCCACCGGGCCCGCTTCCTGGCCCGCGGCCGCCGGGAGGGCCGCGGGGCCGACCGCTACCTGGCCAACTTCGGCGCCATCCGCCACCTCCAGGAGCACATGATCGAGCAGGCGGAGCGCCACGGGGTCCAGCTCCTGGAGACGACCGACCGGGACACGACCCTCGACCGGGCGCTCCGGATGGTGACCACCCTGATCCAGCAGGAGGTTCCCGAGCTCGGCGCCGAGCCACCGGAGCCCGAGCGGGAGCCGACGCCGACCCTGCTCCTGTTCATCGACGGCCTGGGCGACCGGCCGGTGCGTGCGCTGTCGGGCCGCACGCCGCTCGACGCCGCCCGGCTCTCCACCCTGGACCGGCTGGCCCGGGAGGGATGCCTGGGGCTGGGCGATCCGGTGGACCCGGGCACCGTTCCCGACACCGCCGCCGGCAGCCTGGCGCTGTTCGGCCAGTCACCGCGGGCGATCCGCCGCGGCCCGGTCGAGGCGCTGGGAGCCGGCATCGAGCTGGCTCCCGGGGACGTGGCGCTGCGCGGAAACTTCGCCACCCTGGACGAGGACGGCCGCGTGGCGGACCGCCGGGCGGGGCGGATCCGGGAGGGCTCCGAGGAGCTGGCCGCCGCCCTCGATCGCATGCCGCTGTCCTCCGGAGGATCTTCCCGGGAAGGCGGAGAGTGGGCGGACTACACGGTCCGGGTGCGCATGGGCACCGAGCACCGCCTGGCGGTGGTGCTCCAGGGCGACGGGCTGTCCCCGGCCATCGTGGGCAGCGACCCCGGGGACGGCGCGCCGCCGGGGCCGCCGCTCACGCCGCGGGCGATCGATCCGGCGGAGACCGAGGCGGTGCGCACGGCGCGGCTGCTGTCGGCGTTCGAGGAGCGGGCGCGGCAGGTCCTCGCCCGCCATCCGGTCAACCGGAAGCGCCGGGACGAGGGTCTGCCCCCGGCGAACACGGTGCTGACCCGCGGGGCCGGGCGCATCCACCGGCTGCTGCGGCTGGAGGCGAGCGGCGTGCCGCTCCAGATCACCTGCATCTCGGGCGACCGGACCGTCCTCGGCCTGGCCGGCTGGCTGGGCGCCGAGACCCGGAGCGGGCCCACGATGACCGCCAACCTGGACACGGACCTGGAGCTCAAGTTCCGGGAGGCGGCGGACGCCCTGGAGAGCAAGCACCTGGTGGTGCTCCACCTCAAGGGGGCCGACATCGCGGCCCACGACTGCCGCCCGGACCGGAAGGTGGCGTTCCTGGAGGCGGTCGATCGGCGCCTGGGGGAGCTGCTCGATCACCTGGCGGAGGATCGTCCGGACCGTAAGCTCCAGGTGGCGGTGGCCTCCGACCACGCCACCCTGTCCGAATCGGGCCAGCACTCCGCCGATCCGGTGCCGGTCCTGATCTGGGGCGGCGAGGTCGCGCCGGACGGCGCCGTGCGCTTCACCGAGCGGGAGGCGGCCGAGGGCGGGCTGGGCCGCTTCCCGCTCCAGGGCCTCCTCAGCCGGCTGTTCCGCGCGGAGCGGACGTGACGCCGAGCGGCAGGTGGACGCGGAAGGTGGTGCCCACCTCCGCCTCGCTCTCCACCTCCACCCGGCCGCCGTGGCTCTGGGCGATGTGCTTGACGATGGCGAGCCCCAGGCCGGTGCCCCCCTCGGTCCGGCCGTTCCGGGGGACGTCGCGGCTGCGGCCCTTCTCCACCCGGTAGAATCGCTCGAAGATCCTCGGCAGATCGGCCTCCGGGATGCCGATTCCGGTGTCGGAGACCTCGATCAGCACCGCCTCCCCGTCCGCCTCGCGGACGACGCCGAGCGCCACCTCCACCCGCCCCCCCGGACGGTTGTACTTGACCCCGTTCTCCAGCAGGTTGAGGAGCAGGCGCTCCAGGCTCTCGCGCTCGCCGAGGATGAGGGGCGGCCGCCGCTCGGGCGGCCGGAGGCTCACCTCGACTCCTCGCGCGGTGGCCGTCTCGTGGACCGTGTCCACGGCGCGCCGGGCGATGGCCAGCAGGTCGACCGGCTCGGGCTCGGCCCGCCGGTCGGAAGCCTCCAGCCGGGACAGGGCGAGCAGGTCGTCCAGCAGCTCCTGGAGCCGGCGGCACTGGGCGAGGATCCGCTCGGTGAACCGTCGGGCCGCGCCCGCGTCCTCGAGGGCGCCGTCGCGGAGGGTCTCGGCGAGGCCCCGGATCGCCGACAGCGGGGTCTTGAGCTCGTGGGAGACGTTGGCGACGAAGTCCCGGCGCATCTCGTCGAGCCGCATGCTGTGGGTCACGTCGCGGGCCACCACCACGGCCCCCTCGGGGCCCGCCGGATCGAAGGGCGCAGCCGGGCTCGTGCGGTCCGGCCCGGGTGACGTGGACGAGGAGGTGAGGGCCGCGCTGGTCAGGGCGAGGATGCGCCGTTCCGGCTCACGCAGCTCGAGGATCAGGTTGAAGCTCTCCCCTTCGGCCAGGGTCCTCTCCACGAGCCGGGCCAGCTCCGGCTGGCGGACGATCTCGAGGGGCAGGCGCCCGCGGGGATCCCAGCGGGTTCTCCGGTCCGGGTGAGCCGGGCGCTCCAATCGATCCCGGCGCTCCGATCGATCCGAGGGAGGCCGCTCGACGCCGAACAGCCGGCGGAGCTCCGGGTTCACCAGCAGGGCGCGCCCCGCGCGGTCGGTGACCAGGACGCCGTCGGACATGCTGCTCACGATCGCTTCCAGGTGGTCGCGCTCGGCGCGCACCGCCGCCATCTGCTCTTCCACCCGCCCGGCCATCCGGTTGAACGCCTCGGCCAGGGCCGCCATGTGCCGCTCCTCCGGGGGGTCCAGCCGCTCCGAGTAGTCCCCGGCCGCGAGCGCGGCGGCCCCCTCGGCCATCCGGGCCACCGGCCGGATCAGCCGTCGCGCGATCCACAGGTAGATCGCCAGGGCGGCAGCGAGCCCCGCCGAGAGGGCGACGATCAGGCCGAGGGCGAGCTGCCGCTTGAACGTGGTGAGCTGACCGAGGGGCTGGGCCAGCCGGACCACGTAGAGGCGGCCGTCCGGCGCCGTGACGGTGCGGGCGGCGTAAGCGTAGGGCAAGCCGGTGGTGGCGCTCCAGCGCACCGACGAGCCGGCGCCGGTGGCCAGGGCGTCGACGATCTCCGGCCGGGAGAGATGGTTGTCCATCTCCCCGACCTGTGCGGCGGTGCGCGCGCTGTCCGCGAGCACGGTGCCGTCGCTGGCCACCAGGGTGAGCCGCAGGCCCCCGGCGGCCAGATCGCCGACCCAATGCTGGAGCCCCTCCGGGCTCGCCGCGGCCCGGGCCGAGAGGGCGGGCGTGAGGATCTCCAGGGTGTCGAGGAGCTGCTCGGCCGCGGTCTC
>JASFUJ010000223.1:0-6049 GCA_050050355.1 Acidobacteriota bacterium | reverse complement strand
CCGTCACGTCGTCGCAGAGGTAGACGTCCTGGATGGCGTTGAGGAGCTCGACGCCCTGGGCCATGGGTTTCTGGAAGGCTTTCCGGCCGGAGATCAGGCCGGTGCCACCGGCGCGCTTGTTGAGCACCGCGGTGCGCACGGCGGCTTCGACGTCTCCCCTGCCCTTCGAGGAGCCGCCGGAGTTGATCATGCCGATCTTGCCCATGTAGCAGTTGGCCACCTGCCACCGCACCAGGTCCACCGGGTGGTCGGTCACCAGCTCGCCGTAAACCCGGTCGTGGGTCCGGCCGAAGCCGATCGCCGGGTAGCCGCCGTTGAGCGTGGCCTGCTTCTGCTTGATGATGTCCGCCTCGATGGTCACGCCCATGTGGTTGGCCTGGCCGGTCAGGTCGGCCGCGGTGTGATAGTCCTTCCCGTCCTTCTTGAAGGCGTCGTTCCGCAGGTAGGCCCAGAGGATGGTCGCCATCCCCAGGTCGTGGGCGTGGGAGAACGCCTCTGCGATCTCCACGATCTCGCGCCGGGCGTCCTCGCCGCCGTAGTAGATGGTGGCGCCGACGGCCGCCGCGCCCAGCTCCCAGGCCTGCTCGACGCCGGCGAAGAGGATCTGCTGATAGCTGTTCGGGTGGGTCAGCAGCTCGTTGTGATTGATCTTGACGATGAACGGGATGCGGTGGGCGTACTTGCGCGACAGGGAGCCGAGGACCCCCAGGGTCGAGGCGACGCCGTTGCAGCCCCCCTCGAGCGCCAG
Organism: Acidobacteriota bacterium; assembly: GCA_050050355.1. Lineage (GTDB taxonomy): Bacteria > Acidobacteriota > Thermoanaerobaculia > Multivoradales > DATKCC01 > JASFUJ01. Next base: position 5,301 of record JASFUJ010000223.1, on the reverse strand, counting down.
GCGGACGATGTTCTCCGGGTCCATGTACTCGGGCGCCGGGGCGAAGGCGGAGGCCGCCGAGTGCTCGATGCCCTGATCCACCGGGAGCAGCGACAGGTACCCCGTCCCCCCCAGCCGGCCGTGATCGTAGATCCGCTGCAGGCTGGCCATCACCCGGGGGTTCCGGTCCGACGGGCCGAAGATCTCGTCCACGTGCCGCGGGCCGGGGACGTGGATCATCTCCTTGGGGATGCCCTTGCAGGTGTGGGTGAGGATGCTCTCCGCCTCGTCCCCGAGGCGTTGACGGATCTGGTCGATCGACGCTCCTGCAGTCGCTGCGGTCATCTTCCCTCCTGTTCGGACACGGCTCCGCCCGGTCCGCACCTTCGGGCGGCCGCCTGCGGGACGATATCACGGGCGCCCGCCCGGTTCGGAGGTCTACCCACGGAGTCGACGGAAGATCCATGGGAGAGAATCGACTCGTCATGCTCCCCCGCCGCTTCCATCGCCTGCGCTCGGTCCTGGACCGCCGCCAGCTCGACCTGACGGTGTTGCTGGAGAAGGTTCACAAGCCCCACAACCTGTCCGCGGTGCTGCGCTCGTGCGACGCGGTCGGCATCTTCGAGGCCCACGCCGTGGCGCCGGACCGGGTGGTCAAGCCCGCGGAGGCCATCGCCCAGGGGACCGGCCGCTGGGTGCGGCTGGTGAGCCACCGGACGATCGCCGCCGCCTGCGCCGGCCTCCACGAGCGGGGGTTCCGGATCTGGGCGGCCCATCCCGGCTCCCCCGGCCGGGAGGCCCGCGACTACCGGGAGGTGGACTACACCGGCCCGACGGCGATCCTCTTCGGGCAGGAGAAGGACGGCGTCACCGACGAGGCCCTCGAGCTGGCGGACGGGCGGCTGGAGATCCCCATGGAGGGGATGGTGGCGAGCCTGAACGTCTCCGTCGCCGCGGCCCTGGTGCTCTTCGAAGCGCGGAGACAGCGGCAGGCGGCCGGATCGTACGAGGGCGGGCCGCACCTACCCGAGGACCTCTACCGTACGACCCTGTTCGAGTGGGCCCACCCGGTGCTGGCGAGGATGTGCCGGCGCAAGGGGGTGCCGTACCCGGAGCTGGGAGAGGACGGTGAGGTGCTGGGGGAGGTGCCGCGGGGATGATTGGAGATAATTAGGAATTAGGAATTCTCCCCCCTTCGATCCGGATCCCGCCGTTCGTGGTGCTGATGTCGATCTCCGGGCCGCCGCCGTTGACGTCGGCGCGGAGCTTGCGCCGGCTCTTGCTGCGGACGTCGGCCTGCAGGTCGCTCAGGCGGATGCCGCCGTTGGTGGTCGACGCGTCGATGGAGATCCGGGCGTCGCGCGGGACGATGACCCGGATGCCGCCGTTGGTCGAGGAGAAGGACATGGACCGGTCGGGGGAGACCTCGGCCAGCTCGACGGAGACCCCGCCGTTGGTGGTCGACGCGTCGACCGAGCCGCGGATGTCCGCGATGTCGATGCCGCCGTTGGTGCTGGAGGCCTCCACGTGACCGGCGACGCCGCGAACCTGGAGCTTGCCGTTGGTGGTCCGGACGTGGACGTCCGCACGGCTGGGCACGGTCACCCGGTAGGAGACCTGGGCGTTGGCGCTGTTGCCGAACAGCCAGGACAGGAACCCGCCGGACGAGCTGGGCAGGTCGGTCCTGACGCGGATCCGGTCCCGGGTGGTCTCGATCTCGATCCGGGTCTCCTCCAGGGCCTCCTCGGCCCGTTCCCGGCTCGACGCCTTGACCTTCTTCACCGCCTCGATCCGGACCTCGTCCCGGTCCCAGGACTCCACCTCGACCTGCCCGTTGACGTTGGTCACGGACACTTCCCCGCCCGGGCTCAGGCTGTAGGTCTGGTCGAAGGTCTCCTCGACCTCGACGGCCCACGCGGCGCCCGTGCCGGCCAGCAGCAGGGCTGCAGCGATGATCAGGGTATTGCGAGCTCTTCCCTGCATGGATGATCCTCCCTTGGTCGCTTGGTACGGATGTCTCGTTCAAGACACCCTACGGCCGGCCCGGGACCCGGGTTTCAGCTCGCGGCGGTCCTTCCCCTGCGCTCGTCTACCCCACCCACGCGCAGAGCTGCGCCGCCAGCAGGGCCAGGTAGTTCCCCAGGGCGTACCCGAGGAGCGCCATCAGGATGGAGACCGGGACCAGGCTCTCCCGATGATAGGCCGCGACCACCGGCGCCGAGGCGGCGCCACCGACGTTGGCGGCGGAAGCGATGGCCGCGCTGTGGACGTCGACCCTGAAGAGCCAGGCGCCGAACAGGCAGAAGGCGCCGTGGATCAGGATCCAGATGGCCGTCCCGAGCAGGAAGGCGGGCGCCTGGGCGAGGCCGGCCAGAGACGCGCTCGCCCCCATGCGGGCGACGAACACGTAGACCAGGGCCATGGCCAGGTTGTGGGACGACGGGATCCGCTTGGCCGGCGTGAAGGAGAGGGCGATGCCCAGGGTGGTGACCAGGAGGATCTCCCAGGTGCCGGTGGAGAGCACCTGGCCCACCTCGGGGAGCATCGGGGCGAGCCGGGCGGCGAGCCAGGTGACCGCGAAGGCGAGGAAGCCGAGCGAGAGCACGTGGTGGGTGGCGGGGGGCTTCTCCTCCGTCGCCTCGGCGGCGGCGGCCTCCTCCATGCGCTGGAGGCGCTCCTCGGAGACGCCGGTCCAGGCGTTGAAGCGGTCGGCGAACCCCTTGGAGGCCAGCAGCAACGGCAGCCAGCCGACGTAGATCACGGTGTCCGCCAGGACGGCGAGGCCGAACATGTCGGGCGGGGTGTTCAGGCCGCCGGCGACGGCCGCCATGTTGCCGGTGCCGCCGATCCAGCTCCCGGCGAGGGTGCCGAAGCCCATCCAGGCGTCGGGGTCGAGCCAGCGGTGGACGACCCAGTAGCCGACCGGGGCGCCGAGGACGATGCCGGCGGTTCCGAGGAGCATGACCAGGATGCCCCGGCCCATGATGCGCACCGCGGCCCCGACGTCCACCGAGAGGAGGAGCAGGACGATGAACATGGGGAGGCCGTACTCGCGCAGGACGTCGTAGGAGGCCGAGGACTCGGGGAGGACGCCGACGTTTCGGAGGACGAGCGGGGTGGCGTAGATCCAGATCAGGGGCACCAGGTACTTGAAGAGCTTCCAGCCGGTGAAGCGCTCGAGCCAGAAGAAGAATGCTGCGGTGCCCACGAGCACCGTCATGACGCCGGCGGGTGAGGAGATCATGGCGGGCGGGAGGATAGCAGACGGACCGGGTCGGTCCTGGGGGCTCCTCCCCGGGGCCGACCCGCCGTTCGTCGAGGTGGGACTTCGGTCAACATCCACCCTGCCGCAACGGGCTCGATTCCTGACTCCTCATCAACCCGCCGCGGGGACCCGCCGGCGGACCGGTTCGTCCGGCTCGGCCTCGGGGGCGAGCTCGAAGGTCATGAGGATCTCGGGGCAGAGCCAGGCGGAGTGGAGGGCGGGGAGGGGGTCGGTCGCGAGCGCCCGGCGGACGAGGGCGTCGTCCTCGAGGTCGATCCGCATGGGCCAGAGGGGGACGTCCGGCTGGGTGGTCTCGATCATGCGCAGGTGGCCCGCGCGACCGGCGTAGGCGCGGCGACGCTCGCGGAAGAAGCGGACCGTCTCGCGCCAGGTGCCCAGGTCGGGGCCCTCGCCGACGCGCGGCGCGGCCCGCTCCCCCACCAGGTCGAGCCCGCGGCGGCCCCGGACCCGCCAGCGCCAGCGACCCGGCTCCGGCTCGCGGGAGGGGCTGGCGAAGGACAGGCGCCCGGGACGCGCCGGCTGGCCGCCCAGCAGACGGACCCCGGGGACCACCCAGAGGGGCACCAGCATGCGCCGCAGGTAGACCGCCGGCCGGCCCTCGGGGTCGACCACGTAGTGGCGCACGTGGAGCTGGGGGTAGGAGAGCCGGATCAGCGGCAATCCGCGGACGCGCAACCCGTCGTGGTGGAACAGGAGGGCCGACGCGAAGGCCCAGGCCTGGTCGACCCGGTCGACCCGGCCGTCTCCGTCACCCCGGTCACCCCCGGCGGGGCCGTGGACGGTCTGGTACCGGAGCGGCTCGGGCAGAGGGGGGGCGGAGTCCGCCGGGACCGCCCAGTTGAGGTAGAGGCAGTCGCGGACCTTGGTTCGGAGGATCATGGATGCGACCCCCGCACACGATAGCTCGGAGAACCGGGGGTCGCAAGAGGAGGATCTGGTAGATTTTCCGCCCCGACGCCGGACCGATCACCCCCATCATCCCCGGAGGACGTCGATGCGACCGACCCAGACCCCGTTCCACGCCCCGATCCGCTTCCCGATCCTGCCGGTCGTCCTGGCCGCGCTCCTGGTGACGACCCTGGCGGCTCCGGCCACCGTCCGGTCCCAGGCCGAGCCCGGAACGACCCCGATGGACCTGCTGCCCGAGGGCGCCCTCGACGCGGCCCGGACGATCGACCGGAGCACGCTCCGCGCCCCGATCCGGTTCCTCGCCGACGACCTGCTGGGCGGCCGCGGACCGGCCACCGAGGGGGACCGGCTCGCCCGGCTCTACCTGGCGACGGAGCTGGAGTCCCTCGGCATGGAGCCGGCCTTCGACGGCGCCTGGCAGCAGGAATTCGACGTGGTGGGGATCACGACGCGGGCGCCGGAGAGCTGGGACTTCCGGGCGGGCCCGGGCGCGGACGGAGAGGACCGGAGCGTTTCCCTCGACTTCTGGAAGGACTACATCGCCGCTTCGGGCGTGCAGCGCGAGACCTCCCGGATCGAGGACGCCGAGGTGGTGTTCGTGGGCTACGGCATCGAGGCGCCGGAGTACGACTGGGACGACTTCGAGGGGGCCGACCTGAAGGGGAAGGTCCTGCTGATGCTCAACAACGACCCGGACTGGGATCCGGAGCTGTTCGAGGGGGACACCCGCCTGTACTACGGACGCTGGACCTACAAGTACGAGAGCGCCGCCCGCCAGGGGGCGGCGGGCGCGATCATCATCCACACGACGCCGTCGGCCGGCTACCCGTGGCAGGTGGTCCAGACCTCCTGGACCGGGGAGCAGTTCGAGCTGCCGGCGGGGGACGAGCCCCGGATCGAGGTGGCCGGCTGGACCACCGAGGCGGCCGCCCGGCGGCTGCTGGACACCGCCGGTCACGACCTGGACGACCTGGTCCGGCGGGCGAAGAGCCGGGACTTCTCGCCCGTTCCGCTGGGGCTCCGCACGTCGCTCACGCTGGAGAACGAGATCTCCAGCAAGACCACGGCGAACGTGGGCGGCCTGCTCCCGGGCGGCGACCCCGAGCTGTCCCGGCAGGTGGTGGTCT